>CAJUFM010000048.1 GCA_910585745.1 uncultured Eubacterium sp.
GGCGGATTGGGAACTTTCATCCGTTAGCGACGTGCGCCGCAAGGCGCACTTCAAACAGGGATCTGGTCGATGTACCAGATCCCTGTTTATATATTCTTTTATTAATTTCTGAGTATAATCAGCCCTGTTATCTCTATGCCAAAGCAGCTGTAATGATCGCCATGGAATATACCTCACTGGCATTGCAGCCTCTGGACAGGTCATTGATCGGTGCATTTAATCCAAGAAGGATCGGACCATATGCCTCAAAGTTTCCAAGTCTCTGGGCAATCTTGTAACCGATATTACCGGCGCTGATATCCGGGAAAATAAAGGTATTGGCATGTCCTGCCACCTCTGACTCCGGACATTTGGTACGGGCAACCCGCGGGGAAACCGCCGCATCAAACTGAAGCTCTCCCTCGATCGGCAGATTGGGCGCCGCTTTCTTTGTCTTTTCCGCCGCATTTCGCATTTTATCCACATCTTCGCCGGCGCCAGAACCCAGAGTAGAATAACTCAGGAATGCCAGCTGTGGGTCGATACCGAATATTCTCGCACACTCTGCAGACTCCAGCGCAATCTCTACCAGTTCATCCTCTGTGGGCTTAATGTTGATGGCACAGTCGCTCATGGCAAGCACTTCATTTTCACCGGTCGCCGATGGACGAACCAGAATAAAACAAGATGAAACGATGGAGTTCTGTGGTTTGGTCTTAATGATCTGCAGCGCCGGGCGCACCGTATCTGCTGTAGAATACGTAGCACCTCCGAGAAGAGCATCCGCCTTTCCCATCTTCACCAGCATCGTTCCAAAATAATTCGCCTGGGATAAGATATCCCGTGCCCTTTCCTCTGTCATACCTTTATTTTTACGAATTTCACAGAGAAGCTCCACCATCTCGTCCATCTCGTCATAATTTAAAGGATCAACGATCTCAGCTCCGCGGATATTGAAACCACTTTCCTCTGCTGCCACCGCAATCTCCTTCGGATCCCCTACAAGAACCGGCGAAAGAAAGGTACTGGCAAGCAGACGAGAGGATGCCTCCAGGATACGTGGATCGCTTCCCTCTGTAAATACGATCTTCTTTGGATTTTTTTTCAAAATGTCAATCAGCTGACCAAACATATATATAGCCTCCTAAAGTTATTATGAAAAGCAACTGCATTAGGAAACAATTGCCATCCACTATCTATCATAACAACTTTTACCCAAAAAACAAGTCCCAATTTATCTTTTATCAATTATTTTTCTCACTCCGCAGTCCCCGGAGGGCATTTGTGAGCTTGATTGGATTGCCATAACGCAGTGTGGAGTTACGGAAGATCTTCGCTCCCACAAATCCCATGGCCACCACAGAGGCATATAAGATCACAGCAGAAACCACGATCTCCCATGTAGCTACAGTTCCCATCGCGATACGGATAAACATGGCGCTGTAGGAGCTTACCGGAAGATAGGAAAGGATGCGGATCACAATGCCATCCGGCTCCTGCATCTGAAACAGCACAAGGAAATATATAACCATAACAAGCATTTGGGCGGTTCCAGCGCTCTTGTTGAGGTCCTCAATCTTAGATACCAGCGCCCCCAGCGCCCCATACATAAATGCATAGATCAAAAATCCACCCAGTCCAAATACCGCGAAAGTCACAAGCACTTCTGCCGGAATATCAAAGAACATATCCAGCATCCCGTCGAGACTGTCTTCATTGAACTTATAACTGCCCAGTATACTCGCAAAGATCAGCCCCATCTGAAAAATTATTGCCGTGGCGGCGGCAAACACCTTGCCGAACAACAGACTGGAGGAACTGGTGCTGGTGACCAGGATCTCCACGGTACGGTTGCTTTTTTCATTTGCCACGCTGGTAGCGATCATCATACCATACATGACGATGATCATGAAGACGAGGATCACAAGAGCATAGCTGTACCAGTAGTTTTGTCCGGAATCCTTGCCCAGTATCTTTTCATTGCAGACAATGTTCCCCGCATCCAGTTTCATCAGTTCTTCATAATTTACATTCTGATCTTGACAGTATTTCATCTTCGCCGACGTGCTCATCAGCTCTTTGAATAACTCCCCGGCAGAATCAGAAAGAGATTTGTTAAATACGTAATAATCAAACTCTGTGGCGCTTTTAACAACAAAACCGATCTCCGCTTTCTCCGTCTTCACTGCCTCCTGAACCTGTTCATCATCCTCCATCCTCCGAATCTCTGCCTTACCATAAGAAAGGATCAGATCATCCTGGATCATCCCCTGGGGATCACAGATCGCGATGGTTTGTGACATTTCATTTTCTCCACCGTCAGAACCATCTCCGCTGGACAATCTGTCGATGATCCCTGGTATACTCATCGCCACGATTGCTGCCAAACAGATTATCACAGTGGAGATTACAAAGGATTTGCTCTTGAAATAATTTCCTAATTCAAAACAATATACATTAAATAATTTTTTCATAATCAGTCCTTCCCCCCTTCTTCCTGCGTATCTTCTGGAACTTCGTCCCCCACGCAGGAAACAAAAATATCATTGAGGGACGGTTCATAAGAACCATACTGATCGATGTCTATCCCCTCTTCTTTCATGCGTTCCAATATGTTCCACTGGCTGGCGCCTTCGTTTAGGCGAAGAATCAGATTATGCTTGCCGCGGCTCTCCATCTCCAGCACATCCGACAGCTTTTCCCTGCACAGCCGCTCCAGCTCTTCCAGGGAAAAATTCAAGGCAGACAGAATCTTTCTGCCTTTTCCATACACATCCTTGATCTCATCAAGACTTCCCGCCAATACAATCTCACCTTGATTGACAATGGCGATATCCTCACAAAATTCTTCTACATAGCTCATCTGATGACTGGAAAAGATAACAATCTTTCCCTCTGAGATCAGTTCCCGGATCACATCCTTTAAAATCTGGGAATTTACTGGATCAAGCCCCGAAAATGGTTCATCCAGTACCACGATATCCGGATCGCACACAAGGGTGGCTGCCAGCTGGACCTTCTGTTGATTTCCTTTGGACAAGGTATCCATCTTGCGTTTTTCATATTCACTGACCTTTAGACGAGACAGCCATTTCTGGGCGTTTTTTACCGCTGAAGCCCGGTCGAGTCCCCGAAGCTTTGCAAAATATACCATCTGCTCGATCACCGTTTTTTTCGGATACATTCCTCTCTCCTCTGGCAGATATCCCACCTGGTTTCTGGCAGGGTCAAAAGGCGTACCATCCAGCAGCACCTCTCCTTCATCTGCCCGGAAAATATCCATGATGATCCGAATTGTCGTCGTCTTTCCTGCACCATTTCTCCCTAAAAGTCCCAGAGCTCTTCCGCTCTCTACAGAAAAACCGACCCCTTTCAGAACCTCTTTTCCTTCAAACCTTTTGCGAATCTTTTTTACTTCTAGTTTCATCTTTTACCTCCCGCTGTTTATTGTCAGCGTTTCATACTTCGGAGCATTTCCTTATCCTCCCGGCTGACGCGAAGTGATTCTATCATTTTCTGTACACTCTTATTATACGTAAAATCATCCAGATTGCAAGAGGCGAGATATTCCAATGTAATATCCCGATATTTTACATAACAAATAGAAATACCCCACGCCACCGCCATTTTTACATAATACCCATTGTGCCGAATACCATTGTAGATTTTTAACACATCGTTAATATATTCATCCGTCACAAAATACTGCATCAGGATGACGACAGCAAACCGCACCTCATATTCCTGCTGCGATTCCAGGTATGGCAGGATGAATTGATACATCCTCTCCCGGTTGTTTTTTACGTCTTTAAGATCTCCGCAGACGATATCACACACCGCCCAATTATTGATGGAGGGGATAAATTTTTCCACATATTCCAGCTTTTCCTCAAAATCACACTTCGCCAGGGCACATACCATGCCGCAGAGCATATTGAATTCATAGACGGAAGAGTCTTTGGTCAGCTCCACGAATCCCCGCCAGTCCTCTTTTGCCAGCTGCCTGGCAAGTTTACGGAGAGCCGGAACCCGCACCCCATAAAAAACTGTCTCCACTCCAGGGATCAGCCTGCGGTGAAATTCCCGGTATTTTTCATCTGCCATTTCCCGCAGACAGTCCTCTACGTTTCTTAATTTCTCTTCGGTAAATCCCATTTGTCTCCTCCTTCACATTATTAAGCCGGTTCAACACTATGAACCGGCTTGATGATGCTAATCCAGCTCCACCGCTCCAGTGTAGAGCTGATAATATCTTCCTTTCATATCCAGCAGCTGCTTATGGGTTCCCCGTTCTATGATCTCACCCTGTTCCAGCACCATGATACAGTCAGCATTTCGCACAGTTGAAAGCCGGTGGGCGATCACAAAGGTAGTGCGGTCCTTCATCAGGCGCTCCATGCCGTGGTCGATGTGCATCTCTGTCCTGGTATCCACCGAGCTGGTGGCTTCATCCAGCACAAGGATCGGTGCCTTGGATACCGCCGCCCTGGCAATATTCAGAAGCTGTCTCTGCCCCTGGCTCAGATTGATACCATCTCCTTCGAGCATCGTATCGTATCCCTCCTCCAGCCGCATAATGAAAGAATGGGCGCTGGCGGTTCTGGCTGCCTGCTCCACCTCCTCATCTGTGGCGTCTGGGCGGCCATAACGGATATTTTCCCGCACCGTCCCAGTGAAAAGATGGGTATCCTGGAGCACCATGGCGATATGGCTCCGCAGGCTCTTTCTCTCATAATCTTTAATGTCCTTGCCATCGATGGTGATCTTTCCCTCCTGAATATCATAAAACCGATTCAACAGATTGGTAATTGTCGTCTTGCCGGCGCCGGTTGATCCCACAAACGCTACTTTCTGGCCGGCGTGGGCATACAGGTCGATGTGCTTTAGAATGGTCTTATCCGGATCATAGCCAAAGGTAACATTTTCCATGACCACCTCGCCCCGGATAGCATCCATCGGCACAGCCTCTGTCCCGTCTGCCTCCTCCGGAGATTCATCCAGTACCTTAAATACCCGCTCTGCTCCGGCAAGCGCCGAAAAGATCGTATTGACCTGCATGGAGATCTCATTGATGGGTCGGCTGAACTGCCTGGAATAGTTTACAAACACACTGAGGTTTCCCACAGACAATTTGCCGGCGATACAGAACAGACCACCTACGCAGGCGGTGATACCATAACTGATCTGGCTTATATTTCCCATGACTGGCCCCATGATCCCACCAAAAAACTGAGCTTTGATCTGCTTCTTCTTCAGATCCTCATTTAGATCTGTAAATTCCTGGATCGCTTTTTCCTCATGACAGAACACCTTTACCACCTTCTGTCCCGTCACAGTTTCTTCAATATATCCATTCAATTTTCCCAGGGCGGACTGCTGGGAACGATAGTACTTGGAACTTCTTTTGGCGATGGATCCACCTGACTTGATCATCAGCGGAACAAGTAAGATCGTCAGCAGTGCCAGCCACACATTCATAATAATCATGATGGTAACTGTGCCCAGTATACTCAATGCGCCGGATATAAGCTGAATGATCGTGTTGTTCAACATCTCTCCGATCACATCTACATCATTGGTAAACCGGCTCATGATATCACCGGTGGCATTGGTATCAAAATATCTCACTGGCAGCGTCTGAATATGATCAAAGAGTTCCTTCCGGATCGCCTTCAGGGCGCGCTGCGACACCCCAATCATGATCCGCTGCTGAAGATAGGTCGTAGCCACGCCGATCATATACACGCAGAGCATCAGCAGAACACCCAGCATAAGTGCTTTGGTTCCCTCACTGACGATGCGTTCTACATCTGCCCCCGGAACTCTCGTCTTTTTCCATGTCTCCGCTACTCCGTCAATGATCGGTGATAACAGATAGGAGCCAGCCAGTGCTGCCGCGCTGGTTAAAATGGCGCAGCACACCGCCACGATCATCCACACCTTATCCTTTCCCACATAGGTGAGAAGACGCCGGATGGTCTCTCCTGCATTTTCCGGTTTCCCTCCCATCATTCCTCTTCCATGATGGCCGGGACCTCTTCCCGGTCTCCCCATCGGAGGCCCGCCCTGAGTCCTGTTCTTTGTCTCACTCATGCCGATACCTCCTTTTCCTTATCCCTCTGGGAATAATATATTTCCTGGTATTCTTCACAATCTCTCAAAAGCTCTTCATGGGTTCCCTGACCCACGATCTCTCCCTCATCCAGCACAAGGATCCGGTCTGCGCTCTCCACCGAAGAAATCCTCTGGGCGATGATCAGCTTCGTCGTATCCTTCAAAGAGGTGGAAAAGCTTTTGCGGATCTCGGCTTCCGTAGCCGTATCCACGGCACTGGTACTGTCATCCAGAATAAGGATCTTAGGCTTTTTCAACAGAGCTCTGGCGATACACAGACGCTGTTTCTGACCGCCGGAGACATTGACACCGCCCTGTCCCAGCTCTGTATCATAACCCTCGGTGAAGGATCTGACAAAACTGTCCGCCTGGGCACACCTCGCCATCTCAAAAATCTGCTCATCTGCCGCACTCTCATCTCCCCACCGGAGATTATCCATGATGGTGCCGGAAAACAATGTATTTTTCTGGAGAACCATCGCTACGCCATCCCGCAGATGTTTCAAGGAATAATCCCTGACATCAACGCCGTCCACCAGCACCTGCCCCTCATCGGCATCGTAAAGTCTTGGAATCAGCTGTACCAGTGAACTCTTTCCAGAGCCAGTGGAGCCGATGATACCGATGGTCTCCCCCGGTTCTGCACGGAAGGAAATATGTTTCAGCACATTATTCTTATGTTTTTTATAGTAACGGAATCCCACATCCCGGAATTCAATCGCGCCTTTTTCCACCGCCAGATCTTTTCTGCTGGCATTGTCATCGTTCAGATCAATCTCTGCCTGGAGCACCTCTTTGATTCGTTTGGAAGATGCCAAGGCACGGGAACCCTGGATCATGATCATGGCTACCATCATCAGGGACATTAGGATCTGGATAATGTAGGTGGTAAATGCCGTCAGGTCTCCCACAGGCATATCTCCCACGATAATCTGCTTTCCACCAAACCACACAACCGCCATCGTCGTAATGTTCATGGCAAAAGTCATGATGGGCATGGTAAAAATAACAATTTTTATGGCGCTCAGACTTTTTTCCATCAATTCTTCATTGGCTTCATTAAAGGTTTCCTTTTCAAAATCATCCCGTACAAAAGACTTGACCACCCGCACATTAGTTATATTTTCCTGGATCCTGGAATTCAGTTTATCGATCCTTGACTGCATAATATCAAATCTCGGAAATGCAATCCGTATCACAATAACCAGCGCCACCAGAAGCAGCGGGATAACGACTCCAAGGATGATCGCCAGTCTGGCATTCATCAGCACCGCCATGATCAGTCCTCCGATCAGCATGCCCGGGGCACGCAGCATCATGCGCAGCGCCATCATGATCACATTCTGCATATTTGTAATATCGTTGGTCAGCCGCGTCACAAGGGAACCGGTAGAAAATTTCTCGATATTGGCAAAGGAAAACTGCTGTACCTTTGTGAATACATCCTTTCTCAGACTGGCGGCAAAGTTGACGGCGGCCTTAACCGCAAAATATGCGCCGAGCACCCCGCCCAGCATCATACACAATGCCAGCAGCACCATCAAAATTCCTTTTGTGATCACATAACCGTTCCCTGCACCGCCCTGGATTCCCTCATTGATGATCATAGACATAAGTTTGGGCATAAGAACTTCACCGATCACCTCTACGATCATAAATATGGGGCCCAAAATAAATGCAGAAAGATACGGCATAACGTATTTTTTATAAATTCCCATCTGCTTACTACCTCCCTTTTACTCGATTTTTTTTACATTGTCATACATCTGCTTGAGAAATTTCCGCAGGGTAACCAGCTCTTCCTCCGAAAATCCCCGGATCACACTTTGATCCATATAGGTAAATATTTCCCTGCTCCTCGCCACTACCTCCTCTCCTTTTTCGGTCAGACTGACGAACTTGGCACGGGAATCATCTTTTTTCGTTGTTTTTT
Source organism: uncultured Eubacterium sp. (assembly GCA_910585745.1). GTDB lineage: Bacteria > Bacillota > Clostridia > Lachnospirales > Lachnospiraceae > Eubacterium_F. Next base: position 8,027 of record CAJUFM010000048.1, read on the forward strand.
GAATGTATCCGTCCCTCTCCAGTTTTTTCAGGGATACCGCCACTGTTGCTGTAGATATTTCCAGGACTGCCGCCAGCTCAGCCTGGGATTCAAACTCTCCCTCTGACAATGTCATCAGCAGCCTGTGCTGTGCCCGGTGCAGCCCTGTGCCCTCCAGCAGACGTTCCATCTTCTTCCGATGCATCTGATTGATAAAAATCATGATCATCATCGGATTGGCCGTATTCAAAAAATCTTTCTCACTCATCTCCCAGCATCCTATGGGTTTGATCTTTCCCAACTGAGGCTACCTCCTTTTCTCCACAAGAAAATAGTTAGCAAGCTAATGATTAACTTGCTAACTATCTATTATACTCATATTTTTTTGTTTGTCAACATTATACTTACTAATTTTCTTTGATCTTATATTTCTCGATCTGTGCCATCACATTTTCCGTATAACCTAACAGTTCCTCGGAAAGCGCCGAACTCTCCTGGGCAGCCGCGGTATTCTGATCGATCACTGCCGCGATCTCATTGGCGCTGTCCAGCATATTTTTCAGGGAATCATCCTGTTTTCTGCTGGTATCCGTGATCTGGGTAATATTCTGGGAAATCTCAGAAGAGATCTTCGAGATACCTTCTAACATCTCCACGGTCTCCCCTGTGATCGTCACCCCGTTATTTACGGCAGCGATACTTTTCTGTATCAGTTCCGTGATGTTCTGGGAAGCTTCAGCACTGGAACCAGCCAGTCCGCCGATTTCGCTTGCCACCACAGCGAAGCCTTTTCCATGTTCCCCGGCTCTCGCTGCCTCAATCGATGCGTTCAGTGCAAGAAGATTCGTCTGAGCTGCAATTCCTGTGATCACCTCAATGATGCTGGCAATCTCATTGGATTCCATCCGGATCTGATCCATGGCCTGGGACAACTCATCCATTTTCTTCTCTCCCTCTGCCATTCTTTCCATGGAGTCCTTGGAGAGCCTTTCAACATCCTGTGCCGCCATCGTATTATTATGAACAGATTTTGATACCTCACCAATCTGATCTACCATTCCTTTAATATGTACAGATTGCTGCTCTGCCCCATCCGCCATAGACTGTGCGGTCGCTGCAAGAGAATCTGCACCATCTCTTACCTGCATAAAAGAGGCACGCATCTCATAAAGAGTTACATTCAGGCTGTCGATAATACTAAGCATGGATGTACGGATCTCAGCAAAATCCCCAATATACTCCTGATCAACGGTAACATCCATATTCCGTTCTTCCATCTCATGCAGTGTATCGGTAATATTGTCTATGTATTTTTTCAGCTCGTTTACAGCACTTCCGGCATTGGACACCATATTACTAAATTCGTCCTCCATATCATAAGAGAAATCGTCCTCTAATTTTCCCTTTGCCAGATTACTCATCACCTCATCCATGATCTGCACCGGCTCCCCAATCCTCTGCAGTATCTTCTTCACAACCCGGCTCAGCACTTTGTCGATCATTACTATGATCCCGACCACTACCACACTGACCACTGCAATGGTCAGGGTAATCTGAAGCCCCTGGCTGGTCTTATACTTCTCCGCTTCATACTGTGTCAGTTTGATCCCTTCAAAAGCAGCAAAAGCACCCAGCAGTACCAGAGCTATACCGACGATAAACCCAAGCTTGATAAATTGTATGTGCAAATACTTATGAATCGTCAGCTGCTTCACTACTTTTTCTTTGCGGTTTTTCAACTCACTGTGCACTGAATTTGTTTCCATGCTCACTACCTTTGTTCCTCCTTTCAATTGATCACAACTTAATTATGTTAATTTTATCATATTTTTTTAACCGATACAATATGTTTCTGTATACCCAGTTCATCTATAACCTGTTCCAGTTGCAACGGCAAAAAGTTTCAATTACAGCAGACAGACGGCAAACTCCACAATTTTGTTACAGAACGTTCACATATTTTAGTTAATTTGAACATGGTTTATTCACATTTCTGATTTATACTTAGTTCATAAGTTAAACAAAACAACAACTTATTTTATAATACTTTTTGGCATTTTTCTTATTTTTGATATTTTTTCATAAAACTCCTCTTTCAGATAAAGGACTGCTTCCGCAGTCCTTTATCACATTTTCAGCCCAGCCCAATTACACAAACTTAGAATTCTCACCATTGAGCTAAGACTTCTTTATGATCAGATAATTTTTTTTCTTCAATGCTTCTTCAATGAGATCCAACGTCTCTTCCGAATCTGCAGATACCGTATGATAATGGTAATCCGAAGTGATATTTTTCAACGGCGTGGATTTCCCGCTGCGTATTCCTTTTATAAACTCCGTCACATCCCGGCTGGAACGGATATTCAGATCCACCTGAACCCTTCCATATACCTTGTGGTTCACAAAATCGTTTTCTACCACACCGCCGTAATACACGATGGTCCGCAACTCATCTTCCGTCTGCTCATCGGTGTTGCACATCTTAAAAATCCGCGTAACGCCTGTCTCCGCATCATTCTGAAGCATATACCCCCGGTTCGTGGACAATATGTTCATATGGGCAGCACGAAGTATCGCAATATCCTGAACGATCACCTGACGGCTGACATGAAATTCGCTGGCAAGCCTGGTCCCCGACACAGGAACCTTCGTCTCACGCAATTCACGCAAGATCAAATCCCGACGTTCCTTACCGCTCATCTTCTACCATACCTTTCCTCTGTTCTTACCATTACTATCTTATCGTAATTTTTGCACACGGTTTTTGTGCACAAAAAATTGCGAAGCAACTTACTCCACCGGATGAAGATTTTTCAATGAAATATCCAGGATGGGAGCGGAGTGGGTCAATGCCCCACTGGATATGTAATCCACTCCTATATCCACAAGACGCTCCACATTTTCCCGGGTAACGTTGCCGGAGCACTCAGTCTCAGCCCTTCCATCAATAATGCGGACGGCCTCTTTCATCTCTTCCGGCGACATATTATCCAGCATAATAATGTCCGCTCCGGCATCTGCCGCCTCCCTGACCATGTCAAGGTTTTCTACCTCCACCTCGATCTTACGCACAAAGGGTGCATATTCCTTTGCCATCTGCACCGCCTGTCTTACTCCGCCGGCAGCGCCGATATGATTGTCCTTCAGGAGTACACCATCTGACAGATTGTAGCGGTGATTATAACCACCGCCCACTTTCACCGCATATTTTTCAAATACCCGCATGTTGGGAGTTGTTTTCCGGGTATCAAGAAGCTTTGTCTTTGAGCCCTCTAAAAGCCTGGCGATGGAAGCAGTATAAGTAGCGATACCGCTCATCCGCTGTAGATAGTTTAATGCCACACGTTCACCGGAAAGCAGAACCCGGATATCCCCTGTCAGAACGGCCATAAGCTGCCCTTCCTTCACCATATCCCCATCCTGGCATTTCAGTTCGATCTTCACGGTATCATCCAGCAGCTCGAACACCCTGGAAAATATCCCTATCCCCGCAATAATACCGTCCTGTTTACAGATCAGCTGAACTTCTCCCTTTCTGGTCCTGGGCATCACCGCATTGGTGGTGATATCTTCACTGGTAATGTCCTCCTGAAGCGCCATCCGTATCAATTTATCTGCATTTAGCTGCATCGTAATCTCATTCATGTTCTTTCTGTTCCTTTCTTGCCAGTTTTTTTCTCTCGATCTCCGTCAGTACCATGTCCCCATATTCTTTCCAGAGATGTTTCAGATCATCATACTGTCCAGTATCCACTGATGGGTCGTGGGAAATATGAGTATAGTTCTTCATGATCCGGTTTGCCGCCCGTTTAGCAAATACTAGGCTTTCCAGCAGGGAATTGCTGGCGAGACGGTTCGCCCCGTGTACTCCGTTACAGCTAGTCTCTCCGATAGCATAAAGCTGGTTCATGGAAGTCCTGCTATCACTATCCACCCAGATCCCTCCCATAAAGTAATGCTGCGCCGGTACTACAGGAACCGGTTCCCTGGTCACATCATAGCCCTCCTCCAGACAGCGTTTATAAATATTGGGAAAATGCCCTTTAATCTCTTCCTCGGAAATGGGCGCCAGGCTCAGACGCACATAGGGCATCTGATCCCGTTCCATCTGGTCATATACTTTCTCCGTCAATACGTCCCGTGGCAGCAGCTCGTCCACAAACCGCTGTCCATCTCTATTCAAAAGTACAGCCCCTTCCCCTCTCACCGATTCTGAGATGAGAAATCTCCTTCCGGGCTTCTGTGAATACAAAGTAGTGGGATGGATCTGTATGTAGTCAATATTTTCCAGTTCTATCCCGTGTTTCAAAGCGATAGCCAGTGCATCTCCTGTCATATGACGGAAATTGGTAGAATGTTCATACAATCCTCCAAGACCACCACAGGCAAGCACGGTGTAATCTGCCCGGATTGTCATAAGTCCGCCGCACCCATCGGAAACTACCGCGCCGAAGCAGGTATTTTTTTCTGTTACCAGATCGATCATTGCCATATGTTCATATATTTTTACATTATCCAGCTTCTGGACAGCCGTCAAAAGCTTACCAGTGATCTCTTTGCCAGTGATGTCCTCATGGAACAGGATCCTCGGTGTGGAATGTCCCCCCTCCCTGGTAAAGATAAGGGAACCGTGGTCATTTTTAAAGTCCACGCCGTGGAGGATCAGATCATCAATGATATTCCTTGAGGAACGGATCATGATATCCACAGACTCCCTGCGGTTCTCGTGATGTCCCGCCCGCATAGTATCCTCATAATAACTGTCATAATCCTCCTCTGACTTTAGAACACAGATTCCTCCCTGAGCCAGATATGAATCGCTGTTCTCCACCGCATCCTTAGTGATCACGATGATCTTTTTGTCCCTGGGAAAATTCAATGCACAATACAGCCCTGCTGCTCCGCTTCCCACAATTAAAATATCTGCTTTTTTCTTCATACTGCCGCCTTTGCTGTATCATTTGCCGAGTTTCAGCATGTTTGTTAAAGGTACATTGGCACCTTTTCTCAGTTCCTCACTCACATACACTTCGTTTTTTCCGTGTTCCAGAACATCCGCCACCTTTTCAAGGGTGATCATTTTCATATCTTCACACACCTGATGTTCCATAACCGGATAAAAGGATTTGCCCGGATTATTCTTCACTAGTTCGTAAAAGACACCAGTCTCGGTACACACAATAAATTCTTTTCCGCTGCTCTTCCCTGCATGATCAATGATCCCGGAAGTACTTCCGATATAATCAGACAGTTCCAGCACCTCTTCGATACATTCCGGGTGGGACAGAACTTCTGCCTGGGGATGCTGCTCTCTGGCTTCTCGCACTGCTGCTGCTGTCATCTTCGCATGAACCGGACAATAACCATCGTTTAATATCACATTTTTTTCTGGTACCTGCTGTGCCACAAACCGACCCAGATTCCCGTCTGGAATAAAAAATATATTTTTATTAGGCAGCGCCTTGACGATCTTCACCGCATTGGAAGAAGTCACACAGACATCCGAAAGTTCCTTGAGTTCCGCTGTTGAATTGATGTAACATACCACCGCCAGATCTCCATATTTCTCCCTCATGCTCTGGATCTTTTCCTTCTGTGCCATATGTGCCATGGGACAGTCCGCCGCTGCGTCCGGCATAAGCACAGTCTTCCTGGGACTCAATATCTTGGCGCTTTCTCCCATAAAAGACACGCCGCAGAACACAATGGTGTTTTCCTCTGCCTTCTTTGCGACCTGGCTCAGATAAAATGAATCTCCTATGTAATCCGCCACATCCTGCACCTCATCATTCACATAATAATGCGCCAGGATCACCGCATTTTTTTCTTTCTTCAACCGGTTAATCTTGTCTTTCAGTTCTTTCACAATCTTCCTCGTTTCTGCGCCGTTCTCCGGCACACATGATTGGACGGGGCATCATCTTCCCCGATTATTATTTATCCTCTATCTTAACACAAAACTTTACAGCTGACAAGACAGTAAAAATTCTTTTGGGAATCAATATTTCTCCTGCGCCGCCTCCAGTATACTGTCATAACAAGGCTTTTTTTCCATCTCTCCCTCAAACAACAGCGGATAACTGGTCTCTCCTTTAAAATTCGTCAACCAGGAATCTTCATCCGCAACGCCCCAGAAGGTAACATTCGTAATATTGGCTTTTCCAGTACGGTCTGCCCGAAGAATCGTCTGGAAAAATTGTTTATAACGATCCGCCTGGAGTTTCAGCCCCTCCTCTGAATCATCCGTGTTGTGCATATCGATCTCAGTCAGCTGGATCTCCAGCCCCTCAATCGCCCCATATTTTTCCAGTGCCGCATCAATAAGATCTGTGGTGGGATAATCCATATCCCAGTGGCTCTGCATACCGACTCCATCCAGAACGCCTTTTTCTTTTAATTTCTTCACCGTAGCCGTGATCATCTCCCGCTTTGCCGGCATATACTCATTGTAATCATTATAAAATAATTTAACTTGCGGATCTGCATATTTTCTGGCAAAGGTAAAAGCGTCCTCGATATAGCTCTCATCGCCATAAATCTCATACCAGTTACTTTGGGTCCGGTAACCGCCCTCGTCCGCCATCGCCTCGTTCACCACATCCCAGGCATATACCACTCCCGGATAATTCTCCTGGCAGTAAGTCAGTACCTTCTTAATGTATGTCTCCATTCTTTTCTGCATCTCTTTTTTCCCTGCCAGTCCCTTAGAAGGCTCATAATCTTTGGAAAAGAACCAATCCGGAGTCTGGTTATGCCATACCAGGGTATGCCCCCGCAACGGGATATTGTTTTCTTTTGCCCTGCTTAAGATCTGATCCAGTTTTTTCGTATTGATCTCCGGCATTCCGTCGCTGCTCTTTTCCGAAGCCGCCCCGTCCAGCAGACTATCCGGCTTCATCTCATTTTCCATGGTGATGCTGCTAAAATGACCGCAGACAGATTTCATCCTGTCCGAATCGTTTAATGTTCCCATATTAACTGCAACGCCTACAGTAAAGTCCTCTGCAAATGCTTCTTTTAAAATCCTGCTTGCTTTTTCCTCCACTGCTGCCGGTGACACCGGAGGGTTCTTCTCATTTTTTACTTCCTTTCCTGTGCCGCAGCCTGTCGCTGCAAACGCTGTCAACATAGTGATTCCTCCAATAATCATCCATTTCTTTATTTTCATAAATTATCCTCCTTTTCAATTTAAAGCCTATTTGCACTTATGTCTTTTCCTGCCGCCTGCTCTGGAATGCCTTCACCTCTCCGGGACTCTTCAGCACTACCACCTTATCAGAATATCTTTTACAGAGCTCCTGATACCATGCTTTGTGGCTCTTATCCCTTCCCTCATGCAGGATCCACCAGAGAAATTCCCGGTCAATCTTTTCTTCGCAACCCTCCGTAATAGATTCCCTGGATCTTCCCCGATAGGTAAAATATCTCTTCCACGCCCGGTACAGGCAGATATGTACTGGAAAATCCAGAAAAATAATCTGGGTAGCCGTCTCCATCCTTCTCTCATAACAAGTGGACTTATAATTTCCGTCCATTATCCAGCTATTGTGCGTATCCATAAAAGCGGATACGATTTCTTCTTTTTCTGTATTGTCCCGTTCTTTCCAACCGGGGAGCCAGTGCACACAGTCCAAGTGCAGCACCTCACATCCATATTGGTCTGCCAGTTTTCGTGCCAGGGTCGATTTTCCACTTCCACTGTATCCAATTAAAGCAATCCTATGCTCCATAACTGCCTCCTTCCCCGAACTGGAATCCACACTTACATAGTTTTATATTTTATTTTATCAAAAAACAGAAAAAATACCAGACTTGTCAAGAAAGAAAAAATGTATTAGAATAAGAACAAAGACTTATCGTTGCAAAAATACGCTGCTGTACACGTCTGGTGTCAGCATCGGCTTAATCATGTCTGGTGGTATTGCCGGACTAAATGAAACATATTTAAAATGGAGGATTCAATGAAAAATTATTCATTAGTAGAGATCAATGAAAGATATGTTGATGTTCTTCAGGAACTCGGAAATATTGGTGCCGGAAATGCTACTACGGCGATCGCCTCCATGCTCTCAATCCGTATTGACATGAATGTGCCGAAAGTGGAGCTGCTGGAGGTTTCAAAACTGGGAGCTTCCATCTGTCCGGAGGATGAGATCATCGTCGGCATCTTCCTGGAGATTCAGATGGATATTGAGGGAAGCATGATGTTTTTGATGAGACTGGACTCTGCCCAGTATCTTGTAAACAAACTCATGATGCGGGATGCTTCCTACAAAGAGGAATTCGATGAGATGGATCTCTCTGCCCTGAAGGAGATCGGTAATATTATCGCTGGATCTTATCTGTCAGCACTTTCTACGATGACGAATCTTGTTATTTCACCGTCGATTCCATATCTAGCTGTCGATATGGCTGCCTCGGTACTAAGCGTACCAGCGATAGAATTCGGTCAGTACGGTGATTATGCTTTGCTGATTCAGACAGAATTTGGCGATGAAGTTATGATCAACGGTTATTTTATCCTTATGCCGGAACAACAATCCTATGATAAAATATTAAAAGGATTAGGACTTGAGATGTAGAGGTAAGAAAATGAGTAATGTAATTAGAGTCGGAATGGCAGATTTAAATATATGTAAAGCACCTGATGTTATTATGACGATCGGATTAGGTTCATGCATCGGGCTCACCCTTTATGATCCCGTGACAAAAATTGGCGGAATGGTTCACTATATGTTGCCAGACAGTACTGCCACGGAAAATAATGGAAATATTGCAAAATTTGCAGACACGGGCATCGAGGAATTATTAAAACAGGTTACCCGTGCCGGTGCCATGCGGAGCCGTCTTGTCGCCAAGATCGCCGGCGGGGCCAAAATGTTTGGCGTTGCGCAACTGTCAAATATCGGAAGTATCGGTGACAGAAATGCCCAGGCTGCAAAAGAAATGCTGAAGAAACTGAATATCCGGCTGATCGCAGAAGATACCGGCCTGAATTATGGACGCACAGTAGAGCTGCACTGTGATAACGGTGATTTTCATATCAAAGCGATCAAAAAACCGGTTAAGATCATTTAAGCCACGGTAGCCAGTGTGAACTCTTTTCATGCTGCTCCGTCAAGCTTGCTAAGTATGATCAGGCTGTTAAATGATGAAAAAAGGGGTTATCAATGATTACATATAATACTATAGGTTGGGAGTTAGATCAAACCAATTTTTCTACTTAACAGTTGTCCCATACGAAGAATATAATTAACAAAGCAGCATGCGGTTATTCGGCATTTGTTATACTGGTTCCCGTATACCATATTCCATATTTATCCGCAGCGTATTTAAGTTTTCCCCATACTCCAAACCTGGCGTCCCCACACTCATATGACTGGGACCATTATCATACCCTTTTTCCAGCTCAAGATAATTTGTGATCGTAAACACTGTATCCGTCCCGGAATAAAGTTTATCTCCTCCCGAATCTGTAAATTGCAGGGAAAATCCTTTTGCATTACTAATGTTCTCGTCCACGTCCTGATCTTCCGCCGGGATTAGGGAAAACGCATCGGGATGATCCTCAACATAATGGTAGATCAGATCCCTTAACCGACTGCAGTCAGAAAATATATTTTTATCTTCATATAATCCACTGTCAATATCTACGATCACATGATCGATCCCTATACGCTCTTCTTCCGGATAGATTAATTCATACCCCTCACCCATTTCCTCTGTAATCTTACTCTGTAATTCTTTCGCCACCTCACTGTAATTCCCCTTAGAAGAACAAAATATGAACCGGATCATGCAAATGGTTGATACAATTCCCGTCATTAGAAAAAATCCCTTTACTCTCTTTCTCATGATTTTCTCCATTCGCGCACGCCTTTTGCGCATTAAAGAACTAAAAGTTCTGCTCCAGCAGCAGTCCGCCAGAACTTATTTTAGCTCGACGGAATCGACCAAGATATTTCTATCACATCCCCACGATCTTCACATAGTTCGGAAGTCCTCCCTTCCGCAGCGCCTTCGTGTACTCTTTCTTCTTGCTCTTCGGCACCCGGATCACCAGATCCTTCCTCGCTTTCCCGAAAATTCCCTTCCCCCACTCTTTAATCCGGGTGGAGCGGATGGTAACCTTCTTCAGCTTTCCCTCTTCCGGTGAAAAGGCAAAAAAGGCATAAGCTCCGATCTCCGTCACACTGGCGGGGATGGTAACCGTTCTGAGACCGCTTCGTAAAAACATACTGTGGCTGATGGTCTTTACCCCCTCCTCAATCCGCACACTTTTTAAATTTGTACAAGATGAAAAGGCATAGCTCCCGAAAGACATGCCGGCGGGGATGGTAACATGTCTTAACTCTGCTCCAGAAAATGCTCCCTTTCCGACCTTTTCCACATGCTTCAGGGAGACAGACTCGATGCCCGATGTGTCAAAGGCATCACCTTCGATTTTTTTTAGGGTGGAAGGAAAGTTTATCTTCTTTAAATGATAGGTCTTCCAGAAAGCTGAATATCCAATGGATACCAGTCCTTCCGGCAACACCACTTCCTTTATATTCTGGAAATCATCAAAGGCAAACTTCCCGATGTGGGTGATCCCTCTTTTAAACACCACCCGTTCCGCCTTCATGTACCATCTATTTCCATGCCAGCCCATAGATACCCCGTGCTGGCCGCCGTCCTCCATCCGTCCCTTACAGGCGATGGTGACTGTCTTTGTCCGGGTATCATAGTACCATCTGGTATTCCCCTCAAAGGTTCCACTATGCACTTTCGCGCTGCCGCTGCTGTGGTTGCACAGTAGCATGACAGCCAGAGTGGCGATGACAAGACAGATAGCTCGCTTTGGAATTTGTGTATTTAACATACTGACCTCATTATTTTTCATAAACTCTTTCCCTTCTTTCCATATCTTCCTCTGTACAGTATAAAGGAATCCCCTTACACAGAAATCACATCCCCACGATCTTCACATAGTTCGGAAGTCCTCCCTTCCGCAGCGCCTTCGTGTACTCTTTCTTCTTGCTCTTCGGCACCCGGATCACCAGATCCTTCCTCGCTTTCCCGAAAATTCCCTTCCCCCACTCTTTAATCCGGGTGGAGCGGATGGTAACCTTCTTCAGCTTTCCCTCTTCCGGTGAAAAGGCAAAAAAGGCATAAGCTCCGATCTCCGTCACACTGGCGGGGATGGTAACCGTTCTGAGACCGCTTCGTAAAAACATACTGTGGCTGATGGTCTTTACCCCCTCCTCAATCCGCACACTTTTTAAATTTGTACAAGATGAAAAGGCATAGCTCCCGAAAGACATGCCGGCGGGGATGGTAACATGTCTTAACTCTGCTCCAGAAAATGCTCCCTTTCCGACCTTTTCCACATGCTTCAGGGAGACAGACTCGATGCCCGATGTGTCAAAGGCATCACCTTCGATTTTTTTTAGGGTGGAAGGAAAGTTTATCTTCTTTAAATGATAGGTCTTCCAGAAAGCTGAATATCCAATGGATACCAGTCCTTCCGGCAACACCACTTCCTTTATATTCTGGAAATCATCAAAGGCAAACTTCCCGATGTGGGTGATCCCTCTTTTAAACACCACCCGTTCCGCCTTCATGTACCATCTATTTCCATGCCAGCCCATAGATACCCCGTGCTGGCCGCCGTCCTCCATCCGTCCCTTACAGGCGATGGTGACTGTCTTTGTCCGGGTATCATAGTACCATCTGGTATTCCCCTCAAAGGTTCCACTATGCACTTTCGCGCTACCGCTGCTGTGGGTGCACAGCAGCATGACAGCCAAGGCGGGGATGATGAGACAGCATGCTCTTTTCAGTATTCCAGCCATCCCTACACCTCCTTTTTATGTAAAACAATTTTTGGTATATATCCTCCGATATTACCTATGACCGTCACATAGATATACAAGCTTTGGTAACCCTCTTTGCTGATCACAAGGGTATAGGCGCCCGCACTTAAAAAACCAGTGGAAAAATATCCCTTTTCATCTGTCTCCACAGATTTCACAGGCCCTTTATGGTAGCATTCTATATCTTCATAGATCCGTACCTCTGCACCCGCCATGGGGCGGTTCGCTGCCCCGTCATATAAATAGGCATCCAGGTACCCCTCGCCAAACCATTCCTCGTCGATAAGCTGAACCGTAGTATTTTTATACAGATCCATAACAGACGTTATGGTGACAGACTGGTGCACAACAGTATACTTCTCACCTTTCTCGTAGGTAACGTCATATCTGCCGGCAGGCACCTCAATCCGATAGGAACCGTCCTTTTGGGATTTAGTTTTATACACATCTCCGGTATCCCGCGACCGGAAGCTTATATTCGCTCCCCCCAGTCCGGGCATCTTCTCCTTGGACGCCGATCCCTCAGTATAAACAAAATAGACAACCTTTCCCTTGACCAGACAATCCGTAGACATCTCATATTGCCTGAGATCACACAGCTCCATTTCCCCGTCTTCCTCAGGTTCTTCGGTATCCTCTGTCCCACCAGACCGCATCTTCCTGCCAATCTCATCGTATAAGACGCCTTCCTCGATGGTACAGATGGTGTTGCTTCCCTGAGGTCTGACATTCTCCACCTGACATTCCAGATCTTCCGGAAGCAAAAGGAATATGCTGTCTCCTTTTGGTTTGAGATCCAGGATAGTTTTTGTCCCCGCCTTCACTTTGAGGGTAGAATTTTTGTCCATACGCATTTTGCGGTCCTGCTTGATCTTGAGCAGCCCGAACTCTTTTAAACGGTCCCTCAGTTGTTCCTGATCCACATATGGAAGATATTTCTCCATATTTTTTGATGTCCTGCCTGTGATCTCCACTTCCCTTTCGTAGCTGCCCGCAAAATCTTTTAAAGCATAACCCTTTTCGAGATATTCTATCTTTGGCATTTTTACTTTTTTACCCTTTTTGTCTTTTACTGTGACAAACATCTTCTTAAGCTCGCCAAATTTCTTGCTGGGGCAAAAAGCCTCTGCTGCCGAACCGTAATTCTCATAACCAGCCAGTCCTTTTCCGAGATCTACCTCTATCTTCTTGATCGCCGCTTTAGTAGCCGCCATAGCAGACTGGTACCGGAGTTTTCTGCTCTCCGTATTGTCGGCGTACCAATCTCCCTTCTTATTGTCACCGTGGGCATATCTCTTCCACTTCACCTTCCCGGCAATCACCTTGTCTTTATTCTGTGACTTCTTCTTAGGGACAAACTTTTCCAGACCAAAACTGCTGTGGGAGAAGGTATCCCCCAGGGTATGCAGCGCCATACCATAGACCAGCAGGCTCCGGCAGTCCTTAGGGACCGAGCCCCCCTGCTTTCCACAATTTTTATCAATATCTTCCCAACTCTGGCTTCCCACCATTTCCTCGTCACTGAATGCCTTTTGGATCCCCTTTAAGGTACTTTCCACGACAGGATCTGAACTTTCTGTGCTGATGTCTTTGATCTCTCCCTGGCGCCGCATGCCATCCGCCAACTCCAGCAGCGTGCGGAAGCTGGTCATATAGTTGGATCTCGGCGTCTTTTTCCCCGGTTTTTTCTTATCTTTCACCCCGCCGTAGAAGCCGTGGAACCAGGGATGGGCCCGCATGCCGCTGCACTTCGAGTTTTTATCTTCATTATCCACAAAGGACAGCCCGCTCTGTAATACCTTCACGTACTTTGTACCGTTCGTCCATTTTCTCTCATATTTATCGCTGACAAATTGTTCATGAAGATTCGATTCCCAGCTTCCGTGGAGCTTTTCCATCTCCTCCTCGGTCTCTACCTCCCTGTCGTTTTCGATGGCACCGCCCACCTCTTCCATGACCTTCTCCGGACTCCGGTTCCGGGAGATCTGGTCCAGCAGACCGGGGTCATTCCGGACCTGTCTCTCAAATTCCTCATAGGACTCCAGGGCGTAGCGGCAGTCGATGAGGCCGTATCCGCCCTCTGTCTCCGGGCGCTGGTTGGCGGACACGTCGATCAGTCCGCGGATAAAGGCCGCATCCTTTGTGGCATCCTGCTGCCAGAGGATACTTGCCAGCCCCGTCACGTGGGGAACCGCCATGCTGCTGCCGGAGAAGACCTGCATGCTGTCAAACACACCCCGGGACACGATAAAATCCCCGGGGGCAGACACTTCCGGACTGGTGTCTGCGGATTCTCCCATGCTGTTTACCATGCCCACTGCCATCACCTCCGGGTATGCCGCCGGATAATCCGTTCTCCCATCCTCTCCCGTGGCGGCAATGATCAGCATTCCGCTCTCTGCTGCCTTTTTAACTGCCCTGTGCAGCTTCTCGGAATCCTTATCCATGCCCAGGCTCAGACTGAGTATATCCGTCTCGTTCTCCATCGCCCACTCGATGCCTTCCACCAGTCGGTCCACGGTGGTCTCATTTTCCTCGTCCAGTACCTTGCCCGAAAACAATTCGATATTGGGGTTCACGCCCTCCGTCCACTCGTATCCGCTCTCCAGCAGGTCTAACATGGAGACCTTCCCTGCCTCCCCCGCATCGATGGCCTCTCCCTCTTCACTTCCGTTGTCATCTTCATCCTCGTCATCGGGCTCACTGTAATATGTATAGGTCCCAAAATCCTCCTCCTTCTCGTCTTCATCATAGGCAGACTTCGGATCGGATGCCAGTATTTCTGCGATGGCAGTTCCGTGGCCGCTGACGTCTTCAAAAAGACAGCTCATCTCATCTTGCCCCTCCACAAAATTTCTCCGCTGAAGGACATCAACCTCATCACTATAGTTAATGCCGGAATCCAGCATCGTGACCCGGATCTTTCTGTCAGCTTTTCCTTTTGCCTTCTGCACCGCCGGATCGTTGGCATGGATCATATCCATATTCCAGTCCCGGTTCTCCACCTGAATAAACTGGATATCATCCTCAGAAACCTCTTCTCCCGGCTTCTCCGTCACGGAGGGTGTCGCTGTCGGCTCCGGCGCAGCTGTCGCTGTGGGCGCTTCCGTGGCAGGGACCGTAGTGGCCATGGCTGTAGGTGTAGGTGTCGGTGTCGGTTTCTGTGTCTCTGCCGGTTTTACATCCTCTCCTGCCGTTCCCTGTTCGCCGGCAAATATCCTGACATTGCGGATACCGCTGAAGGATTCTGTGTCATAGGAGACCTCAAAGCCGAATACAGCGCTTTCCCCCACTTCGAGAACCCCATTGTACCCATTGTTCTTCAGATAGAAGGTACTGCCCCATTCCTCTGTCACTTTTGCATTCCAAATATTTACTATTCTACCTTCCATCTCAAAAGAAAGGGACCAGTCCCGGATGGCCTTTCCACTCTGATTTGTTATGGTGCCCTCCATGATCTTGTGGCCCTCCCAGCTTCCGGTCTCTTGAAAGGTCATATCCGCCCGGCTGGTACTGAGGATCTTTCCGGGAACCAGTTTCAGGGAAAGGAGATCCGCAAAACTTCCTCCTGTTGCCTTGAAACCAAAGACCGCTTTTTCCCCTGAAGGAATAACCATGTTATGCTTTTCTGATCCAAAGACCACTTCCTGCCTTCCGATCTTCTTTACTCCGGCATTCCATGCATTCTCGATATCCCCTTCCAGCAGCTCAGCCGCCACAGACCAGTTTCTAAGTTCTTCCTCTCCCGTGTTCCGTACTGTGATCTCCGCCGTGTAGCCGCCTTCCCAGGCAGAGGTCTGTGACGCCTCCAGACGGTAACCGGCCCCTTCGTTTACCCATGTCCTTCCGTCTCCGGTCCGGCTGTCTGCCCGGCTTGACGGCGCTGATACGACAGAACTCATAACCAGGCACAGGATCAAAAACAATGACATAAATCTTGCCCTGGCTGCGTTTCCCCATCCCTTCGTTTTTCTTTTACCGAATATGTACATATCCCTTCTCCTTTCTACTACAATATATTTATGGCTAATATCCCTTACAGCCAGTAAGGAATTACCC
>CAJUFM010000049.1 GCA_910585745.1 uncultured Eubacterium sp.
GAACTGGTGATCAGGGTGTTGCAGACCCACGCCTTACCACTTGGCTATGTCGCCATACATTAATAATATACCATAAATCCCAGATTTATGCAAGTCCTCCTACAAATTCCAGGAATTAGTGCGAAAAAAAATTTTTCACACGGCAATTTGTGTCTGTGTGCTGCAAAGCCATAGCATGGCCTGACACAAAGTTGCTTTATGCGCAAAAAACAGCGCTTATGACTCCTACGGGAATCGAACCCGTGTTACCGCCGTGAAAGGGCGATGTCTTAACCGCTTGACCAAGGAGCCAGAATCTCTGTCAACACAAAACCTTCGCGGGTCTGCCGACAATTACCGCGCCATATAAAGCCCAGCAACAAATATACTATCATACTTCATTTCATTTTGCAAGCAGTTTTTTTATTTTCGAGGTTGGAGTGTCCTGGATATATTGACAAAATGACGAAAACATGTAAAAATAGGGGGGTAGCTCAGAGTGGACCAGAGTTCAAATTCGCGCCACCCTGCTACTCATAATAATAAGGAGGTACGACATGAAAGAGAAACTACATATTATCAGACACCTTTTTACGTTATCCGCAGCACTGTTTCTTATGCTGGGTCTCATTTCGCACCCGGCACAGGCAGCCGGACAGACGGCGGGCATATCTGTGAACCGTTCTGCCGGAGTCTGCACCTATACGGTACAGGGACTGGATCCCGGAACAGACAGTTCCATGACGCTCCAGGTATCCCGCAGGAATAATACAGCGGCTGCTTATCAGGAAAACATAGCACTTACCGCTGAAAACTGCCCAAACGGCACTTATACAGGTAACTTTTCTTTAAAATCCCTGAATGGTATATTCGATGAATATAACGTCAATATACTGGTGGGAGATTCTGTGGTCCCTGCCGGAACCTGTGACTTTTCCCTTCACACTGGAAATCTGTCCATGAAGGCAGAGGGCGGCAATGCGGACACAACCCGTACCATCACGGTTACTTCCTCTGTTCCAGCCGGCGATGTGGTCATCCCCGGAGAGGACAAGCAGGTGTATGTTGCCGCCTGGCCGGATGGTTCCGATGAGAACAACGCAAAGACCATTGCCCTTAAGACACCTTTCGTTGAGGGTAACATGACATTCAGCGCCAACATTGCCCAGGCAGGCACCGCTTATGGAAAATGGAATGCGAAACTTGTTCTGGATAATGGAAACTCCGGAACTCCCATTACCCTGACAACAAGTTCCTATCATATCGCTCCCATTCAGAAAACATTTCTGGTTCAGAAATCAAAAGCCCTGGAGAAGAAAAAATCCTTTGCTGTCAATCTGGATGGATTGAAGAATGTGTACGGAATAAAAAAGGTCCGTTTTCAGATTTATAACAGCAAGGGCAAAAAAGTGACCACTGTCACAGGAACCAGCAAAAAAACTGACGGAAGCAGATATTACTCTGAAATTTCCCTAAAAAAGCTGGATTACCTTCTGGATCTTTATACCATAAAGGCAGTCCTCACTGACAATAACAATAACACCCAGACACTGGAAATGACAGCACTGGCAGATGAACGGATCCAGTCCGGAACCCTTTCTGTGATCAGAAAGAAAAATGCCTCCTGTCTTTATAAACTGACAAACCCATACATACCTGGCAACATAAAAAAAGTCCGTTTTGTTTTATACCAGGTTAATGGCAAAAAGCTGAAAAAGCAGGCTTCTTATACTGTAACCGGAACTTCCGGCAAGAAAAAAATTACCCTGAAAGTTCCAAATGAAGAAAAGGGTAAGTACAAACTTCAAGTCTATGGTTACACCAACTGGGGTAAGAAAGTTCTGCTGAACGAAGATACTTATCGTCTCAGAAAAAAGGATATGGGGAAAAACGGCTGGTTCTATGAAAAATATGCCGGAAAAACTTATAAATTCTATTACGTTAACAACAAAAAGCAGATCGATCTGACGGATATCGTAGGTCTGAAAAAGAGCAGTTCCTCCAATTCAAACCGTCTGTATATCGAAGTAAACCGTGCTGCCAGCGCAGTAACTATTTACTTATATAATGAAGAGACAAAAAAATACGATATTCCAATTAAGACCTGCTCTGTCTCTGTGGGCAGTGACACATGGACAAATGCAGGAACCAGCGGACTGAACGAAGATTCTTCTTACACACCACTGGGAACCTACTCCATCTGTACCAACGGGCAGTCAGTAAAATATACTTTGAAACCAATGCTTGAACCAGATGGCCAGACTCTCTACGCAAGATGGGCTTCCCACATTGTAGGAAATGTATATTTCCATGCTATCGCCGTGGGTACCCAGTCCCATTATGCTCTGCCATCCTCCACCTATAACCGGCTCGGATCTCCGGCCTCTGCGGGCTGCATCCGTATGACTGTGGCAGATGCCAAATGGATCTACGACTATGCGTCTACCGGAACCACTGTAAAGATCGTAAAAGGCAGCACTTCAAAGCCAGGACCTCTTGGCAAAGCGCCGGTTATAAAGACCACTGGCGGAATCAATTATGATCCTACAGATCCAGGTGTACCTGACTCCCGCAAGAAAGCGGATTATAAAGCCAAAAGAATCTCCGGATATATGACAAAAAAAGGAAAGAAAGTAGGTTACTGATCCCTTTCTTCCCATTAAACTATATCCATAACAAATCCCCATGTCATATCTTACATGACATGGGGATCTGTATATACATCCTCTGGCCCTTTTCATTTAATGAAGCCATCAGGCTTTATGCCGCTTCTCAGTTATTTTCATTTCTTTTCAGTTTATCTTTAACTTTTTCAAAGACCTCCAGTATCTTCGGATTAAAGGTACCACACTCTCCATCATAGATCATCTGGACAGCCTTTTCATGGCTGAATGCATCCTTATACACTCTCTTGGCAGTAAGGGCGTCATAGACGTCAGCAACCGATGCCACCTGCGCCCATACAGAAATATCATCTCCACTCAAGCCGTCGGGATAACCTTTTCCATCCCATCGTTCATGGTGATGCCTGCATATATCATAACTGTAATTATACAGTCCCTCGTCCATAATATTCGGAATATTCTGAAGAATCTCACACCCCTTCACGGTGTGTCCTTTCATGATCTCGAACTCTTCCTTCGTGAGCCTTCCCGGCTTATTCAGTATCGAGTCCGGAATAGAGATCTTTCCAACATCATGGAGAACTGCTGAAGCAGCGATCTTGTCAATCTCTTTTTGGGAAAGATGATACTCCGGATAAGTATCACTTACTTCCTTCATCAATATTCTCGTAAGCTCACTGATCCTCTTAACGTGCTCGCCGGACTCACAATCACGGAACTCGATAACTGTAGCAAGAGTCTCAATCATGTTCTGGTTGACATGATTCAGTCTGCGCACCTGTTCTTCTACAACACTTTCAAGTTCATTCCGGTGTGCATACAGCTCGATCACATTGCCTATCCTGCACTTTAGGAAATGTGTCATAAACGGCTTTCTGATAACATCGATAGCACCGAGATGATATCCTTCCAGCAGCATTTCCTGACTATCTGCCGCTGTTATGAGAAATACAGGAACACTCTGGATCTTCCCGTTCTCATTCATTTTCTTAAGTACTTCAAGTCCATTTATGCCAGGCATAAGCAGATCTAAAAGAACCGCAGATATCTGAAAATGTTCACTATCGTCTAGGATCTCAATGGCTCTTTCACCGCCGTCGGCCTCAACAATCGTGTAATCGTCCTGAAAAATTTCCGCCAGGATCAAGCGGTTAATCTCTACATCATCAACAATCAATATACTTTTTTTCTTATTCATCTCTGCCCTCCTCAAAGACACTTACCTGGATGTGATCAGGCATATTTCTCGATACATGCCACGATCTTCTCCTGAACAGGAAGGATCTGCTGCAAAACTTCTTTTGCCTGCTGTGGCTGGTCTGCCCTTAAGAGCGCCACGATTTCGTCATATGCTTTAAAAAGCGGCGTCAAGGACAAATTTCCTGTAGCACCCTTAATAGCATGCGCCAGTTCGATCACTTCCCCATAATCACTGCAATCGAAATCCGGATCCACAGATGACTTAGCAAGCATTTCAGGAAATCGCAAAAGCATCTTTTCATAAAACGCAGGATTTCCAGTAAGACGCGCGACCCCTTCATCTACATCAACACCCAATCCCTTTAATTCATCCAGCATGTTCATCTATTTTTATCCTCCTTTAATTTACAACACACCTGCATTATAACATACAATCCTAAATGGTACAACAAATCTTTTTCAAGTTCATATCATTCTATCCATTCCCAAATCGTATTAGGTAGCAGGCTCAGAATTTTTAAAATCCTGAGCCTGCTACCTAATAGTGTAAAAGTGATATTTTTTTATTATTCTCTATTTCCTTTCACAATATTGTTTTCCAGATAATCCAGAAGCATTTCCGCACTTCCAAGCCCTTGATAAGTACACTCCCGATCTGGTAATGGAATAAAGCATTTGGACTCCTCACCTTCAAGGGGATAGAACCATGACCTATAATGAATAGGCACTTTCTGATAATCGTTACTTTTACTACCCAGATAAATCTTATAGCATGTTTTTACAAATTTAATTTCCAATGCTCTTCCATGATTCATCAATTTCGAAACCCTTTGCTTTAATTTATTCTTTTTTGTCACTTTTTCATTTGTATTAATATAACGTTGCTTTGTCATAGAGATAATTTCTTTCCCCATATCGTTTTCAGGTGAAATGGTATACTTTTTTCCATTACAATAATAATATATTTCTTTAACTTTTTCTTTGAAATAAGCTGCTTCTGCATATTCCACCGGAGTATCTTCTCTTTCACTTTCAGCTGCTTTCGCTTCCCCGACAGGAATTTTTGTCGCGAAACTGTCTCCATTGGGAACTAAAGAAGGTACAGAAGAACAAACTGCACTTTCTGTCGAACTAACAGTTGTTGTAGGTTGAATACTATTTTCATCGATATCTTCCGTTTGATTATTACATCCACCTAATATTGTCGTAACAACTAAACTTAATATTATAAATATTTTCTTTATTTTCAATAATTCAGCTCCTTCCCTAAAGACATAACCGCTTAACTGTCTATCATTTGATTAATGGCTTCTTCAACCATATTAATTGTATCATTTACATTTTGTAAATTCTTATAGCGCATTCACCACCCACATAACCGTACAGTGATTTCCATTTGTGAGGATCTGTGTGGGAAGCAAATTTCAATTTTTTATCTTCTTTATACGAAATTATCAATGTATGGTAAGGACGCCCATTATCATTTAACATTGATATGGCATCGCCAACCGAGCCGTAATCAAATACTGTTGTAAATTTCTCTTTGGAAGTAAAATATGATTTACCAAATTTCTTATACGCTTTTGCATTGGCAACCCAATAATGTCCAAAAGCATCTGCACCTCTCCAAGTAGACGAAACTTTCGATAGCGCATTGGTTGAATTTGTTCTGCAAAACCAATTACTAAAATCAGAAGCCACTGTACCTTTCATTGCTTTTCCACCTGCACGCAACGCCTGAGATACAAAGTTTGCACAATCTCCACCAAAACCATCCTTATCAAAATTGGGATAATTCGGATTATGACTGTTCCAATATTTATCTGTATAAGCAGTTACGTCAGTCGGACTATAAGCCGCATATGGCTCAACAAAAAAATTTACACCTTCGTCTGGTTTTTCTTCATCCATTTCAACAAATGTATACGCACTAACATATGATATTATCTTATCCTTGCTCAATCCCTCTTCCAGCATTAAAGAGATATAATTTTCTCTTAAGTAGGTTAAACATTTCTTCCAATCGTATGTAGTTAACCTCTCTCCTGTTCTTTGAGAGACCAAACGAACAATATAATTTTCCTCTTGTTCCATTTGCTCTTTAGCGGACATAACCGCTGTTTCATCAGTTATATTCGTCTCAGCATTCACAGAAACTCCCATGGCACAAAAAATGCCAATAGAACATACTACAAACATACCATATAGAATTTTACTTATCCTAAGTTTTATCATAGCAAATACCTTCCTTTCAACTTATATTATGTTGTCTATAATATAATATATTTTAAATATTTTGTCAACAAATATTTTGTATATTGTAATATTGACACAAAAGATATTTTGATTTATATTGTACAATTATAGGAGAAAAATATGGCATATAAAAATAATTTACTTACTGGTATTACAGATTTATTAGTCCTTTCAATACTAGCCAAAAAGGATAGTTATGTATATGAGATCACTAAAACTATTTCCAAAAATTCAAATGGTATGTTGTCGATCTCCCATAATACTGTCTATGCAGCAACCTATAAATTGGAAGAAGCAAATATGGTCAGTGAATATTCCAAACTGGTAGGGAAAAAGAGAACACGGATATATTACCATCTTGAACCAAATGGTAGAGCTCATCTAGAAAAAATATCTGAGGATTACTCTAAATTGATAGAGGGTGTGAAAAATATTTTAGAATCATTAGGAGGTGACGCAAATGACTAAATTATGCCAGCGATATATCTCTGACGTTAAATATTTTTTTCCCGTATTGGGAACACCTGAAAAAAAATATCTAGCCAAACTTACTCAAACTATTGAGGATTATTGTATAGAAGAGAAGGTAACTACAATAGATGAAATCTACAATGGTCTAGGGCATCCTCGCGAAGTTGTAAACACATATCTCGCCCAGATAGATACATCAAAGCTTATTAAAAGAATTCAATTTATTAAATGGATAAGAAGAGGACTATTTGTTTTTCTCCTAATCTCTTTAATCGCTGTAAGCATATATGGAATATCCACCTACAAAGCATATAAAATATTGGAACAGGATAAGATTTATTTTGAAGAATCAGAAATTATTGATTAATTAGGAGGTATAAGTTCATGAAAAAAATTGTCACATTAATTACATTGTCTGTTTTAACGCTTGGAATCTTTTTCTCAACATCAATTCCAGCTAAGGCTACCACTATTTTTCCATCTAAAACTAGTATTGTTATGTTAGAAGATGGAAATTATCTGGAAACCACTATTATCGATGAGCCCAAAGTTCCATCTGGTATTTCACTGCTTTCAGCAACCAAAACGATTACCAGGACAAAAATTACCCGCTTCAAAAATAAAAATGGCAGCATACTATGGTCAGTTTCTATCACGGCAACCTTTACATATAATGGAAGCACCTCCAAATGTACATCATGCTCTCACAGTACCACCTGTCCTTCCTCAACATGGAAAATCAAATCAGTATCTTCTAGCAGAAGCGGAAATTCAGCAACTGCAAAGGCGATTGCAACTCGCTCATTTAACAATATTTCAGAAAATTACACAAAAACAGTTACCATCAAGTGCGACAAAAATGGAAATGTATCATAATATACAAAATATACTGTTTTTACTCGTAGAGAGTCCGTAATTAAAATGAGAAGCATTTCTGCCAGTGAGTATAATTACTGGAAAAAAGCTTCTCATTTTTTATTGTCTGCTTGATAAGGAATGATTCAAACAATAATGACAGCCCCTCTGTTTATGCCTCATATTCTTCTATCATAGGAGCGATCTGGGACAGCATATTATCCACGTCCTCAAACATCGCACTCTTCGTCGTCCCCAGTTTGCTGGCATGATTAATATGTTTCATAACTTCCTGGTACTGATCTTTCGTCTTATCAAAAAAAGTATTGACATTCTGCAGCGCTTGCTTAGAGTCATCAATGACATTGGAGATCTGTGACTGAACGGCTGTGGCGCCATCCGCAGCCTCCGTGATCTGATCAAACATCTCATAGGTCTGATCTACCTTTTCAAGACTTTTTCCTAATGCCAGCTGGGAGGTGTCGATATCGGAATGCAGCTTATCCGTGTCTTCCTCTACATCGGCAATGCTCGCCTCCACCGCCGCCACCATATTTTTAACTTCATCCGCCAGGCTCTTGACTTCCTCGGCCACCACTTCAAATCCTTTCCCATGCTCCCCTGCTTTAGCGGCTTCGATGGAAGCGTTCAATGCAAGAATATTGGTCTGTTCCGCAATAGAAGTGATCTTGTTCGTACACTTTTTAATCTTCTGAACTGCCGCTTTAAAATCATCAAAGGTACTTTTCATCTCCTCAAAATGAGCTTCCACCTTCTGGGAGCTGGTCTTTAGCTCCTCCACCTCATCCTGTGCCTGATTCACCGACTGGGCAATCTCATCTTTTATCGTCTCAAACTGTCCGGATATCTGATTTATATTAGAAAAAGTACCCTCAAAATCCTGTAAAGTCTGCTGGAAACTTTCTGCCTGGTCAAGAACCCCAAGGAAGGAATGGTTTACCATGCCCAGCTGATTCAGAGAATCCACTTCCTTTTGCACCAGATCCCTTTGGTAGTCTTTCAGGCTCCCCATCACATGCAAAATAGGATGCGTATCCATATTATGCTCTTTCTTCTTAAATCGCATTTCCTTCTTCCTCCTTTATTCAAATACCACACAAGTCATAGACTGGTTTACGAACTGGTTATTATAATGCTCTCCATATCCCACAAGTCCTGCATGATTGCCTAAAGTCCCCATTTCTTTCAGATATTCCTGCATATAATTATTTTCAGTAAACAGCAAATACCGGAACAGGCAGTTTACAGAAAATACGGCAGAAATCTTGGGAAAATCCTGATAAATATTGCGAATGGTATTTTTTACGATCTCCCTGTAGTCACCCAGCTCAAGAAGAATAAGAACATCGGAATCATTTACCTGCCGAAAGCATGTGAGACCGTTCTTATATATGTCTTTAATGGAAATAATACAGGTTTCATTTCCATTGATCTTTCCAAAAGGATTCTTAAAGGTCTGGGTTAAAATTTCCTCTTCTGTCACATGGAGAATCTGCTGATACACATGTTTTGCAGGTTTGCCGTTCAATTCTCCCAGTATGTACTCCGATTTTTTTGTCTTGGAGGCGATGAAACGGTAATTCCCCATCTGACGATAGATATTTTCCTTGTAAGCCTTTACCCTTCCATTATTATTTCTGACCAGGGCATAGGCTACTGCATCTTCATAAACCTTACCATTAGCAGAAACTTTTCCAGCATCTCCGGTTCCTCCTACCAATGAAATATTTTTCCGTTTCAGGACACTGTGAATCGTTGTCAGCACACAGGCATCGTTTCCTGAACAGAGATCAATACAAATCGTATCTTTTTGTGAAGCATTTATTTCTGAAACATCTTTCTCCAACCGTTCAATATATTTTACCGGCATTGTGGACGCCTGCTCCAGTACATTAACTGCCACACTGACGCCATCGGAAAATGCAAGGACTCCCACGCCTTTTTCAACCACTCTGGTGTCATAGCTCATACCAATACACCCGATGCTGGGAATATTTGGGAAAAGTGCCTCTAACTTTTTAACATGTTCCTCAAACTGATCACCGTTGGAAAACAGCATAATTAGCTGAGGATTGCTCACTCCGCGGACTGCTTCCTGCAGATCTCCGCTCTGGCTCATACCAAAAAATTGTTTCACGGTAATGTCCTCCTCTATTTAAAAACTATTGTTATCATTTTACCATAGATTTCTAAACACAACAACATAAAACTGAATCTATTGACAAATTTTGATGGCGGATGCCTAAACTTTTTCATTAAAAGAGCCAGACACTGGTCCGGCTCTGAAAACACTTATACTCATATGCTGCTATAGCATTTTGGATCTAAATCAATTTATATACTGGAATCTTCCCACCAGTTCCTTCAGCATATTCGCCTGAGTTGACAGTTCTTCCGAAGCCGCCGCGCTCTCCTCAGATGTGGCCGTATTTGACTCTATAACACCTGCGATCTGATTGATGCCTTCCGTGATCTGAGCCACTGCCAATGCCTGATTATCCGAAGCTTCTGCAATCTCAGCCATGGAATTATTTACCAGCTTCACATTGTCCACCACAGAGAGCAACGACTCTGCCGTAGAATTTGCCAGGTCCATTCCGTCTTCCACGGCTTCGATAGCATTCTGGATAAGATCTTTTGTGTTTCTTGCCGCCTCAGAACTCTGGTCTGCCAGCACACCAACCTGTGTAGCTACCACGGCAAATCCTCTTCCGTTCTCTCCCGCTCTTGCCGCCTCTATGGACGCATTGAGCGCCAGGAGCGCCGTCTGGCTGGCAATCTCTTCTATGCTGCTGATTATCTCAGCAATCTTGTTGGAAGCTTCCTTGATATTGTTCATCGCTTCCGTGTTTTTCTTCATATGCTCATTGCTTTCCAGGATCTGTTCACCCATGTCCGCCACAATTCCTTTGGCTTTGTCCGCATTCCTGGCATTCACTGTTATCTTTTCTGACACCTCTGTGATCGTAGCCGTCAGTTCTTCAATGGCACTCGCCTGATCGGTAGCGCCCTCCGCCAGAAGCTGTGCCGCTCCCGAAAGATCCGTTGCACCATTTTGCACATACTCTGCATTTGTGTCAATCTCTCTCATGGCATCGCTCAAAGAATCAACAATTCTCCGGAAGGATTCATTGATCTGAACAAAATCTCCCTTATAAGTACTATCAACATCTATCAGGAAATTTCCATCTGACAGATCTGCCAAATGATCATCGATATCTGTAATAACCCCTTTCAAATCTGCCACTGTCTCGGATAAACAATTCATCAGCGTTGCCGTCTCATCGTTTGTCTCAGGAATCGGAGTATCTGCCTGGAGATCTCCTTCTGCCAAAAGCTTAAGACGCTCCACCACTTCTGCGATCGGACGAACAACCTTTTTACCAAGCTGAACACCACTTCTGATACCCAGAAATGTAAAGGCAATAACAAAGATGATCGTAAGGATCAATGACAGGAAAAACATTCCCAAGAACTCATTCCGGACGGCAGCGATACCAATACTCCATCCATTCATATCCTTGATCGGAGAATAGGCAACTACTTTTGTCTTCCCTCCATAAGAATAGGTTCCGGTTCCATTTTCTCCGGCTACCATCTTCTTACAGATCTCGCTGTATTTTTTCAGTTTTGAGTTCTCCTGGCCCAGATTAATGCTGTCCTCAATACCAACATTTTCCGAACTGATATCTGCGATGGTAATCCCCTTGGAGTCCAGCATAAATGCAGTGCCGCCTTCTCCCACTTTAATAGAACGCATGACATCATTCAAAAATTCACCATCCGGGATATAGACAACGGCGCCAACCGGCGTGGTACCAGGCAGACCGCCCTCCCACAACGGCGCAGAAACCGCATAGAATATAGATTTGGTATCCTCATTGTATGTAGGTGTGGAAACAAAGGTTTTCCCTTTTATAGCTTCCTTAAAGTAATCCTGGTCCGAATAATCTTTTCCGGATATCACGTCAACTCCCTTGTCATTTAAGAGAAGTCCACCCTGAAAATTGTGATCCTTGATCCTCTGATTCAGGATCGTCTCTTTTTCCTCTACTGACTTTCCGGCATCGGCAAGACGTGCAATACTTCCTGTCTCATAAGCGATGGCCGTGTATTGTTTCAATGACGCCGCCACATAATCTGCCGCTATATCCGAAGTGCTGTTGATCGTATCGTTCACTGCACCAATCGAGGAAATATAACTTAAGATAGAGGCTGCCACACCCAGAAGAACACAACAAAACAGAATTGTCTGTGCAAAACGCTTAGAAATCTTTTTTTCTATGCTTACAAACTGACCATCCTTTTCGTTCTGTCCCCATTTTCCAAGTTTCCCTTTTTCCTTTTGCATACATAATCCTCTTTTCTGTACCGCCCTTTACGCGCTGAAATATATTTCATGTCTTACTAAACCCGGAAGAATTGTGAGGAAACCCCAGATCATGATGAATATCAACCAGAATATGTGCCGAGCAGCACATTAACACATATCTTGGTACTATTATATCAATTTTATAAAAAAATTTCTACCTTTTTATAAAAAAATCTATCATTTTAATAAAAAAAATATTTCGTTTTACAAAAAAATATATAAATTTTTTTCTTTTTCTAAATTAGCATCAATAATAATTCAAAGAAAAAAAGAAGTTCCTGCTCCGTCAGATTATTCATCTGCTTTTGCAGCAACCTCTTTTATAAAAACTCAAAACAACTTATACATTAATCTCGGCCTTTACTCCCAATAACTCTTTATTTTCCTCCAAGATCGGCTTTACTACATCTTCTACAAATTCTGCCACCTGACTCGGTGCTCTTCCCACATAACGGCTCGGCTCCATCGTCTTCTGTAACTCTTCCAACGTCATCGGGAACTCTTCGTCAGAGGCGATCAATTCCAGCAGATTGTTGTCCAATCCCTTTTCTTTTACATTCTTTCCTGCCTCCATCGAAAGGGTACGGATCTTCTCATGAAGCTCCTGGCGGTTTCCGCCGGCCTTTACCGCATCCATCATAATGTTTTCCGTCGCCATAAAGGGCAGCTCTGACATCAGGCGCTTTGTGATCACCTTATCATAAACTACAAGGCCATCTACCACATTCAGAAACAGATCAAGGATCCCATCAACCGTCAGAAATGCCTCCGCCACACTGAGACGTTTATTTGCTGAGTCATCCAGAGTTCTTTCAAACCACTGTGTCGCTGATGTGATCGCCGGATTCAATGCATCGATCATCACATAGCGGGAAAGAGAGGCGATGCGCTCACTGCGCATAGGATTTCTCTTATAGGCCATCGCGGAAGAACCAATCTGGCTCTTCTCAAAAGGCTCCTCAATTTCTTTGAGATGCTGAAGAAGACGGATGTCATTGGAAAATTTGTGGGCGCTGGCTGCGATGCCCGCCAGAACATTGCACACCCTTGTATCCAGTTTCCGGGAATATGTCTGTCCCGACACCGGAAAACATGCCTCAAATCCCATCTTAGCCGCAATCATTTTGTCTGCTTTCTTACAGGCTTCCTCATCGCCCTCAAAAAGCTCCAGAAAACTAGCCTGGGTTCCTGTCGTCCCTTTTGAACCAAGAAGCTTCATATGAGAAAGTACATGCTCCAGGTCCTCCAGATCCATCACAAGTTCTTCCATCCAGAGCGTCGCACGTTTCCCCACCGTCGTGGGCTGGGCTGGCTGAAAATGGGTAAAGGCAAGAGTCGGAAGATCCTTATACTTCATGGCAAATTCCGAAAGTTCATGAATTACATTTACCAGTTTTTTCTTCACTAACTTTAACCCCTCTGTCATAATGATGACATCGGTATTATCCCCCACATAGCAGGAGGTAGCCCCCAGATGAATGATCTCTGCCGCCTTCGGGCACTGCTGGCCATAGGCATAGACATGGCTCATGACATCATGGCGTACCTCTTTTTCACGCGCCTTCGCCACATCATAGTTGATATTCTCTGCATGAGACTTCAATTCTTCTATCTGCTCCTCGGTGATGCGGGGATTGCCCTGGGCATCCTTTAATCCCAATTCTTTTTCTGTCTCCGCCAGCGCGATCCACAGTTTTCTCCATGTGCGGAATTTCATATCAGGAGAAAAAATATACTGCATCTCCTTGCTGGCGTATCTTTCTGATAATGGGCTTACATAACAATCTGTGCTCATTGTACCGTTCCTTTCTAAACTGACATGCCGCTTTCAGCGGCACCACCATTTCTCCCTCCATGATCCTGCTTTAAGGAGTTCTTCGTCAAAGTGTTCACTCAATCCGGATTTCATTTGCGCCTGTCCTTTCTCGGTTAGTCTGTCAGACCAATCCTCTTTGCCACCTCATTATAGGCATCCTCTACACCACCGAGATCCCGGCGGAAACGGTCCTTGTCCAGTTTTTCTCTTGTCTTAATATCCCAGAAACGGCATGTATCCGGCGATATCTCATCAGCAAGAATAATTGTCCCATCCGGCGTCTTTCCAAACTCGATCTTGAAATCAATAAGTTCGATGCCACAATCTTCAAAAAATTCCACCAGGAAATCATTTACCATAAAAGCGTATTTTGTGATCGTATCAATATCCTCCTGGGTCGCAATCCCGATTGCTTTTGCAAAATAATCATTGATCAGCGGATCTCCCAGATCATCGTCTTTGTAACTAAACTCCAGCGTCGGGCAAAGAAGCTTTCTTCCCTCTTCAATCCCAAGACGCTTGGAAAAACTTCCTGCGGCAGTATTACGGATAATAACTTCAAGTGGTACAATAGATACTTTTTTTACAGCGGTCTCACGGTCACTTAGCTCCTCCACAAAATGAGTTGGAACACCGGCCTTCTCAAGCTTCTGGAACAAAAAATTTGTCATACGGTTATTGATGACACCTTTTCCAACGATCGTTCCCTTCTTTTCACCATTAAATGCGGTGGCATCGTCTTTGTAATCAACGATACATACATCTTCTACATCAGTAGCATATACCTTCTTGGCCTTTCCCTCATAGAGCATCTCTTTCTTTTCCACTTTTAAGTCCTCCTTATATGATTATGCGTAATATATATGATACTGGGAACAAAATACTTTTGTTCCCAGCTGATACACCAAATTGCTTACAACCTGTCTAAAGGTTTTAACCCCCTGGACACTTTATCAGATTACTCTCCAGGCAGCGGATACACCTCCCGAAGGATCTTGTTCTGCAAAATCCGCAATACCGCCTGATCAATAACTTTTTCATCAATCTCTTCCGTCTGGACGGCCTGACGCAGTGCAGTGACAGCTTCCTCAATATTTTCTGGATTATAGATCATATCTGCTCCAGAGACAATCGCTTTGACTGCTGCCTCACCAGTAGTATATCTGGCAGTGACCACCGACAGATCCATCTGCTCTGTCATAATGATCCCACGGAATCCCAATTCTTTCCGCAGCAGATCTGACATAATGACGGCAGACAGGGATGAAGGAACCTGGGGATCGATCTTATTCAGCGATACATGGCTGACCATGACCACATCTGTCCCCGCATCGATGCCTGCGGCAAAGGGCTCAAAATTGACTCGCCTCAGCCGCGACAATCCCGTATCAATCCCCACGGGAACCAGTTTGTGATATTTTGCAACAGAACATATTCCCGGAAACATTTTCAATACGGTACACAGGTTTGTGCCATCCTCTGTATGGCTGGCATGCATGCCCTGGATCATCGCTGCTGCTGCCTCACTAACTTTTTCCTCGTCCGAATCAAAACAGCTGTCGCAATAGTTATTCTCCATGTATGATTCAACAAAACGCTCGTATTTTTCCTGATATGCCTGCAGCCTCTTCTTATAGGCGCGGCGCTTTTTTTTCCGCTTCGCTTTTGAGATTTTTTTTGCTGGCGGGATATATTCTGGCTCTTTTCCCAGAACAGCCACAACGCTTTCTTCTACTGCAGAAGTATCAATCGTCTTTTCCTCTTCGACCACGTCCGCCACAGGTGCAAAATTCATATTAAATCCCAGGTTGAGAAGTTCCTCTCCGATGATCTCACCGGTATCTTCCAGCTGCTCTACAGTCATATTTTTTCCCATTTCGGAAGGGCTTATATAGCCAGTGGATCTGATCTCATCATTTTGAGCTGCTATGGAGTTGCGCCCGCCGCCTTCCTCCTGGGTGGCAAGATACAGAGGTATCCGTATCTGCGGACTTGCAGCCACATACTCCTTGATCTGCCGCAGCATTGTCTGGACCTGTTCTACCCCTTTAATATTCTGGTCATAAAAAACCAGACCGCCAACCTTATACTTGTCTAATGCTTCTAATAGTTCCGGGAGTGCTTCCTGCACAGGCTTCTTACCATTTACCAGCTTGTCCACATCGACCATCAGAAGCTGGCCAATCTTTTCTTCCAGCGTCATCGTCTTTAGTAATCCTGCAGCGGCTTCCAGGGCACTGTCCTCTGTCTGGGCGCCACTCTCAGGTTTTGTATTTTCTGTAGATTCAGGTTCACTTCCACAGCCTGTCAACGAAAAACAAAGACAAAACACCAAAAATAAACATAAAATCTTTTTCATCTACCTTCTCCTTGGTTCAGTCACACATGATCCGGGCTCCAGGACATGGCTCAATATCTATTTTGACCAAAGCCGTGGATCTCCCCAAAAGAACCATATTTCGCATAACTATCCGAATGTATTATATCAGATAATCTTTCATTATACAAATAAATATTTCACAAAAATAGGGGAAACATTCAATTTTTTTCATAATATTTGTAAATCAGTCAAGCAGTCATTCATATGATATCAATGTAAATTAATTTAGGAGGAACTTAAATATGAGTGATTTATCAGCAACAAACTGCGGTGGCGGATGCTCCTGCAATGAGGGACACAATGGCGGATGCTCCTGGATTATCATCATCCTTCTTCTGTGCTGCTGCGGCGGCAACGGTGGCTGCGGTGGTGGTGGCAGCTGGGGCTTCGGTGGAGACTGCAGCTGCATCATCTGGATCCTGCTGCTTCTGTGCTGCTGTGGTGGCAACAGTGGCTGGGGCGGATGCGGCGGTGGCGGATTCTGCTAATTCCTGCTCACAAAGAGGTGTCAGGGCTTCAACCCCGGCACCTCTTTTCTTTTGCTCTCTCCGGTTCATTTTTCTTTATCTTTCTGCACTCTGCACACTCCAGATCAATCTCATAAATCGTCGTCTCATCTATGACAATCTCTGTCCGCTCTTTCTCGGTCATGCCATTCTCCTGTTTCATTCTGCTTACTATTTATTCTATGAGAATACAGATCATAGTTTATCATAATTTTTGTGCACGGTTTCTGCGTATTACAAGTTGCGAAGCAACTCAATTTAAAAGAGAAATGCTACTTATTTAGAGCGTCCTTTCCATTCCTTTGTTAAAAGTTACGCAGCAAGCATAGGAAAATAGTACCATTTCTGTAAAAACTACTCGTTTTTGTCTGCGGCAATATGAAAGATTTTTACTTGTTGGAAATATCCCAACCCCTTACGCAAACTGGAATTTACCGTCTCTTTTCTTCTCTGTTAAAGAAGTATCCTAGATTGATTCTTACTTCCCGTCTTTTAATATCATTGTTTGTATAACAACATGTATCAAAACCAATCAGCTCAAATCCTTCGTGAAGATAAAAACCTATCGCGTTCGTATTACATGATTGTGTTTCCAAAATTACGGCACGCCTTTTTTGGTTTATGGCAATCTCTTTTGCTTTGTCCATCAGCCTTTTCCCGATCCCCTTATTGCGGAGTTCATCTGATACCCATAATTCTGTTATCATAAGCCTGTTTGACCATTCTTCAGGGCATACCTCTATGCAAGCCAGCAAATCCCCGCTATCACTTACCACACCATAGGCCTCCGCTTTCTCCCAATGCTCCTGATATAGGGAATCAGGGAAATCATATTCCTCTGGAGTATGAACTATTTCCTTTTCTGCCCTCTTTCTGATCAATGAAATCTTGCACCCACTACAATTCAGTGGATCAATTATCATATCATAGAAACTATCGCTTCTAGTTACTAATGGTATGGCTACACCTTTCCAAGTTTCCTTAGGTAATTCTATTATTTCAAAATTGCTTTCCATCAACTCACCTCCAAATTCTTGTCATAATATTTTCTTACATCTGTTTATAGCATTTTATATCACCACATCACCACAGGAAAATGGAGCACCATTTGGGCACCAAAACGTTGGGATTTGTTGCAGCTTCAAATGCGTTGATATGCGAAAAAACAGTATTTACAACAGCTCTCAAGGTTTACTGATTTTAAGCAGATCAAAATGAACTGCTATTTTTTATCATAAAATCTGGCGATCTGGTCCATTCTAGAAGTCATTCCCACAAACATCCTGTCCACCAGTGTGAGTGCCGCCATGGCTTCTACCACCACCACCGCCCGTGGGACAATAACTGGATCGTGCCTTCCTTTGATCTGAACCCTGATCTCTTCTCCAGACTGATTCACGGTACCCTGCTCCGCAAAAATTGAAGGTGTGGGCTTAAAAGCCGCCCTCAGTACGATAGGACTCCCATCACTGATCCCTCCCAGGATCCCTCCGGCAAAATTGGTCTTTTTATCCACCATCCCATCCTCATTGATGCAGAATTCATCATTGTTTTCAGAGCCCCTTTTCTTTGCCGCCACAAAACCGCTGCCAATCTCGACGCCTTTTACCGCCCCGATGGACATGACCGCCTGTGCCAGTGCCGCATCCAGTTTACCGAACACTGGATCCCCAATTCCTGCTGGAACTCCTGTGATCACGCACTCAATCACTCCTCCCGCCGAATCGTGATTTTTCATCTGATCCTCCAGAAATTCCTCTGCCCGCTCAGAGGCCTCCAGATCCGGCATACGAAGCGGACTCTTTTCAATATTTTCCAGCTTTATTTTCCCGGAATCCACCTCGATATCCCCGATAGATCTGACATAGGCATTGATCTTAATCCCCAGTTCCGCCAGAATCTTTGAGGCAACCGCCCCTCCGGCAACACGACCGATCGTCTCCCGCCCAGAAGATCTTCCGCCTCCCCGGTAATCCCGGAATCCATACTTTTGATCAAAGGCATAGTCTGCATGTCCCGGCCTGTAATAAGAAGCAATTTCAGAATAATCTCTGGACCTCTGGGATGTGTTCAAAACCATCATAGAAATCGGCGTACCCGTGGTTCTCCCCTCGAATACCCCTGACAGAATCTCCACCTTATCTCCTTCTTTTCTCGGTGTGGAATATCTGGTCTCCCCAGGCTTTCTCCGGTCAAGATACCGCTGAATATCCTCTTCCGCCAGCGGCAATCCCGCCGGACACCCATCCACAACAACCCCAAGACCCTTTCCATGGGATTCGCCCCATGTAACAACTGAAAATATATCACCAAAGATTGAACCAGCCATTTTACCCTCCATACTCGAAAATTCCAAAATATTGTTTCTTTTTTTCTCCTATTATAGTATAATAAAATTAGTTTTTTTACAATGTAATTTTTAAAGGGAATATTTGAAACGGTTTCCGCCGTAGAAACAAGAAAGGAGAACGCACTTTATGTTTAGTCAGTTTTTTGGAAATTATCTTTTGAATAAAGGGAAGATTACCAAAGCTCAATTCACCTCATGCATGGAATACATGAGGGCGAACCGGGTAAAACTTGGCTTGATCGCAGAATCTGAAGGACTTCTTACCCGCGATCAGGCAGACGAACTAAATCATCTCCAGCTGCAGAGCGATAAACGCTTTGGAGATCTGGCGATTGAAAAGGGATATCTCACCAATGCAGA
The DNA here is from genome assembly GCA_910585745.1 of uncultured Eubacterium sp. Classification (GTDB taxonomy): domain Bacteria; phylum Bacillota; class Clostridia; order Lachnospirales; family Lachnospiraceae; genus Eubacterium_F. The sequence continues at coordinate 19,191 of CAJUFM010000049.1, forward strand.
CATTTCCCACCTGCTCCAGCTTCAGGGAAATCCCTATCTGATTTTTGTTCAGGCATTGGAAGAAAATAAGATCATGGGCCGGGAGGAGGTCAATGAGCTGGTTTTGGAATTCCAGAAGGAGGAAAGTTTCACAAACACAACACTGGAAGCTATCAAATTTGGGGATTTCGACCGCCTTTTACCTGCTTTTGTAACAACCAAAAACGAAGATTATCTCAAGCTTATGGCACTTGCCCTAAGAAACATCGTCCGCTTTGTAAGTTCCTACATACGGATCGGCAAGGCCGAAAAAGTAACTGACTATTCCGCAAAATACATAGCATACCAGAAAACAACCGGTGCATATGAAGGTTTACTCGGCTTTGCCAGCGATGATGATTCGATCTTAACTGTTGCAGATGGCTACGCCGGAGAATATTTTGAGAAGCCGGACGAAGATGCTCTGGATTCCGTCTGTGAATTTACAAATTGTATTAATGGTCTTCATGCTACCGAACTAAGCTATCAGGAAGTCATCATTGATATGCTGCCACCGGAATATATGTTTGACGGCACAATAAATACATCAGAAGAATTTTTTGTACTTCCACTGTTTATTACAGGTAAAAGGGTTGATATGCTTGTAAAAATGTAGTAGTTATCAATTCCATTCAATATACAAGCATAACAAAACACATTTTGATGCAGATTTCACATAAGGGAGGTTGTTTTATGGCAACAGTATTGATTGTGGATGACTCCAAAACATCCCGCAGAATTTTAAAGAACATTCTGATAGAAAATGGCTACGAAATCATAGGAGAGGCTACAGACGGGCAGATCGGTTATGAAAAATACATAGAATTCCGGCCGGATCTTGTGACACTGGACATCACCATGCCGGTGCTTGACGGACTTGGTTGTCTGGAGAAAATTATGCAGCTCGACAAAAATGCGAACGTGATCATGGTAACTGCAGCCGGACAGAAATCCAAAATGGTAGAGGCGATAAAACTGGGCGCGGCAGAATTTATCCAGAAACCATTTGAACCCGAACAAATCCTATCCGTAATCAAAACCGTCATATGATTTTACTACGAGCCATGCAAAAATAAACACAGTCCCCTGTTGGGAGCTTGCTCACAAAAAGGGGACTGTGTTTATTTTTATACGGCGACAGCCGTTCAGCGAGCTGACGCTTCGCGGCAGCGAGATGAGCATGGCGGCGCATGGACTAGCGCTGAGCATGGCATCAGTACCTGTTGTAAGCCTGCTCACCCCTTGACAACCACTTCCCTCCTATTATAAAATCATCTCAACAGCAGTAAATCTCACCAGAAAGAAGGTTATCAGATGTCAGAAGAATATAGCATAAAGAAAAAAATTTCAGATATTATTAACGGGGAATCCGATTCTGAACGGGCCAGAAAAGAAAGCATGAAGGGAAAGATCGACCGGGCCGATGATATATTTCTCTTTTTCTTACTTCTATTCGGACTTGGTTTCTGGGTCGTAATGATCCTAAAAATGTTTCTGTAAAAAAGAACAACCAGTACAATGAAGGGAGTTCACAAAAATGGATTTTGAATTAGGACAGATCATAAAAATGAAAAAAGCACATCCCTGTGGCGAAAACCGCTGGGAGATTTTACGGGTGGGCATGGACTTCCGCCTAAAATGCCTGGGCTGCGGCAGGCAGGTCATGGTTTCAAGAAAACTTGTAGAAAAAAACTTCAAAGGCTTTTTATAGAAACTTGATTCGACGGAGCGCAGGTTGAAAGTGTGAAAAACAAAATTTGGATAAGCCTTATTGTTTTAGTAATTGCAATCATAACTATATCGTGCCAGAGCGAAACAGAAAGCAATACCGCCAGTTCAGAGATAAGTATCAACGATGATGTGGAGAATAATTCAGAACAAGATTTCAAGGATGATTCAGATGAGGCTTTTGAAGATGAACCAGCTTACACGACAGATGAATATTTTATAAAGGAGCATTCTGTTTACAGAAATCCGATTGATCAATATTTTTGGTCAAAACTAAATCCAAAGGATAAATCCGAGACAGAATATAGAGGGGCCCAAGCAGACTATCAGAAAGCCTGGAAAGCAGAATATCAAAATCTGATGAAGTGGATGAAAAAGAAGTGTGTTTATAATGAGGACAAGAACAATCTTGGTTTATTAGAAAAAAGCGTTGCTGAACAGAACGATCGGGAGAAAAAAATATTAGAATCCTATCTGACAGCTGCTGGAGCTGACCATCTTACTCAGATCGAGGGCGAATTATATAGAGACTTGTGTATGCGGATTTTAGCTATAGCTGGGTATGAGAATTATAAGTTTAAGTTCCACAAATCAGGAAATGGACTGGATTATACGGATGAAACTTTTATAAAGAAATATTCAATATATAAAAATCCGATTGATCAGTCCTTTTTGCCAAAACTAAATTCATGGGGTAAATCACAGGCAGAATACAGAAAGGCTCAAAGGGACTATCAGAAGGCCTGGAAAGCAGAATATCAAAATCTGATGAAGTGGATGAAAAAGAAGTGTGTTTATAATGAGGACAAGAACAATCTTAGTTTATTAGAAAAAAGTATTGCCAAACAGATCGATCGGGAGAAAAAAGTGTTAAAAACTGATCTGACAGCTGCTTACAAAATAAATCCGGATCCCAGTAAAGTTAAAAATTCTGTTTCAAGAATGTCCTGTATGGGAAAAGGGACGGATCGTCTGACTGAAATTGAGGGAGGACTATATAGAGATGTGTGTATGCGGATTTTAAATCTGGCTGGGTATGACGAATATGAATTTAAATTCTGTGAAACGGACTAAAAAACAGATTGACTATAATAGTCCATCAGAAAACCAATATACACCAGCCAAATTCGCCCCACTTTTTCCTTGCATTTCCAACTTATCCATGTTATAATGATATTCCGTGATGTTAAAAATCATATTCCTTGTTCTTCCCTGAGAAGGTTCTACATCAGAACTACAATTCTTTTAAGGAAGAGCCAGAGACCAAAAGGAGGTGCAGGCAACTATGAATAAGTATGAATTAGCTTTAGTTGTTAGTGCAAAAGTTGATGACGAAGTAAGAAATGCCACTGTCGAAAAAGCAAAAGAAATTATTACTACTTTCGGCGGTACGATTACAAACGTCGATGAATGGGGCAAGAAAAAACTTGCTTATGAAATTCAGAAGATGGGCGAAGGCTTTTATTACTTTATTCAGTTCGACTCTGAGTCAGGTACACCTGGCGAGATTGAACAGCGACTTCGCATTATGGACAACGTGCTTCGATACTTATGCGTAAAACAGGAAGCATAAGAATAGGAGGAATCCTTCCATGAATAAAGTAATTTTAATGGGTAATTTGACAAGAGACCCTGAGATCAGATATTCCCAGGGTGAAAATTCGTTGGCAATAGCTCGATTTAGTATTGCAGTAAACCGCAGATTTTCCCGTCAGGGTGATACTGACACAGATTTCTTCAACTGTACTGCTTTTGGCAGACAGGCTGAGTTTGTAGAGAAATATTTCAAACAGGGATCCCGTATGCTGCTCACCGGTCGTGTTCAAAACGATAACTACACCAACAAGAATGGTGAAAAAGTGTACAGTGTACAGATTATTGCAGAAGAAGTTGAATTTGCAGAGAGAAAGAGTACTGCCGATGCCAATGCGGCCGCAAGAAACAACAGTGGTTTTGGCGGCGGAGCTCCGGAGCCAGCCATGGCGGCGGATGATGATTTTATGAACATCCCGGATGGCATTGAAGATGGTTTACCATTTAACTAAATCCTTTGACAACACATATTCGTTTATAAGGAGGCAATCAAAATGGCTTATAACAAGGGAAACGGTTCAGATTCTCCAATGAGAAGAAGAGGCCCTCGCAGAAGAAAAAAAGTATGTGCATTTTGCGCTGATAAAGAGCACGATTACATTGATTACAAAGATACAAACAAGCTGAAAAGATACATGTCCGAGAGAGGTAAGATCCTTCCAAGAAGAATTACCGGAACATGTGCAAAACATCAGCGAGCTCTTACAGCAGCGATCAAACGTGCCCGTCACGTAGCACTGATGCCATATACATTAGACTGATCTGAATAATAGCTGAATCGAGTAGGAGGCTAATCATTAATTGATTAGCCGACCTCTCACACCACCGTGC
>CAJUFM010000050.1:0-16925 GCA_910585745.1 uncultured Eubacterium sp.
TTAATCATAGTATTTATCTAAAGACGTTTTAGTGGATTTTAGTACATCTATGATGACATTTAGTTTACTGGCAGAGCAGGAATCAATCAGTTCTGACAATTCCTGTTTGACAGAGGTTTTATTTATCAACCACAGCCAGCTCCCTCTGCGACTCTGGATCCAGGTATTACATCTGGTCATGAAAACCATGACGTGGCAGAGGGGGTGGTATTTTTGTAAATCTATAGTTCTCTCTAGAGAGTGTCTGAAAATTTATTCCCAGTATCTGCATCCCCCACTCTGCAGTATATTTGCTGGAAAGCAATTTTCAAACACACCACAACAAAAAACTAAACAATCCGGTTGACAAAACCATACCTGTATGTTATAGTGATAAAAAGCATTACCATTCTTTAATTATCTGAAAATTCTTTCATTCTCAAAGAACGTCAATGCTTGATTCCGGAAAATCAGAAAAAAGCAGGGAGGTTGTTTGAAAATGAGAGGAAGCAGCCCTCTGCGGGACGGAGGGTAAATGAAAAAAAGAGAAGAAATACCGGCAGATCCGATTCCGGGAACGCCAGCACAAAGAAACTACAAAGACACTGTATTCCGGATGCTGTACCGGGACAAGTCAGAACTTCTGGAACTGTACAACGCAATAAACGACACGCAGTATACAGACCCGGAAGAGCTGGAAGCAGCGGGACTGGAAAATGCCGTCTATATGTCAATGAAAAACGACGTATCCTGTGTGGTGGATCTGCGGCTGAACCTGTACGAGCACCAGTCTACGGTAAATCCGAACATGCCGCTGCGTGACCTGTTTTACATAGCGAAGCTCTATGAAAAGATGATCCAGAAAGAAAAAAGAGATCTGTATTCAGGAAAGAGAATCCAGATTCCGGCGCCATGTTTTGTAGTATTTTACAATGGAACGGAGGAACAGCCGGAGAGGAAGATCCTGCGTCTGTCGGAATCCTTTTACCGGCAGACGGAAGAAGCCGGTCTGGAGCTGACAGTACTCCAGCTGAACATCAATCCAGGGTATAACAAAGAACTTCTTGAGAAATGCCATTCCCTGCACGACTACATGAAGTACGTGGAAAGAGTCCGGGGTTACAGCCGGGAGATGGATTTCCAAGAAGCGGTAGAGAGGGCAGTGTCAGAATGCATCGAGGAAGAAATTCTTAAGAGCCAACCGGGCGGAGGTGATTCAGATGAGCATATTTGAATATGACGAAGAACTGCATATAGCGACGGTGAGGGAAGAGGGCAGGGAAGAAGGGGCTGTCTGGGGGCGAAGCAGACTGCTGGCCAGTATGATGGCGAGAGGCCTGTCACCGGAAGAGATCAGTAAGCTGACCGGGGAATCGGTGGAAACCATACAGGAAGCTAGTGAAACTGAATGGTTCTCCAGCTGAACATCAATCCAGGGCAAATAAGTCATGACGGACTTAAAATAAGTTCTAACGAACTTATTCGCAAGTTATAACAAAACTCGTTCTGTGTAAAAACCCTGCACAGAAATTAGGGAATAACGAACTGAACAACTTTTCGGGAAATATTGTTCTCGTGTGCCATTAAAGATGCCAGTGTAGTATCCGGTCTGCCGCCAGTATACTGCATTGGCTTTTTGCGTTATTTATAAAAATCATAAATTTCCTTCCCCTCGCATGATTTACATAAAATTGTTTCATCTGGACATAATGGTACTGACAATAATATGCGCTTTGAAACAGTAAGTGGGTGCGATTGGAGGAAAAAATGAAAGAGAATAGCTCTGCAAAACCCTTTGGTTTTCGCGATAAACTAGGATATATGTTTGGCGATTTCGGTAACGATTTTACATTTATCCTGTCAAGTACGTTATTGATGAAATTTTATTCGGATGTAATGGGAGTTTCCGTGGGCCTGGTAGGTATTATGATGATGGTGGCGCGTTTTGTAGACGCCTTCACCGATGTGGCGATGGGGCAGATCGTGGATCGGAGCAAACCGAGGGTCTACGGAAAATTTAAGCCATGGATCCTGCGGATGTGTGGTCCGGTAGCGGTGTCGTCTTTTCTTATGTATGCTTCCTGGTTTCAGAACATGCCTATGACCTTTAAGGTCTTCTGGATGTTTTTTACCTATCTGCTCTGGGGCAGTGTGTTTTATACCAGCATCAACATTCCTTATGGTTCCATGGCATCGGCGGTGTCGGCAGAGCCGAAAGACCGGGCGCAGCTCTCGAACTGGAGAACCATTGGGGCCAGCCTGGCAGGTACGATCATCGGCGTATTGATCCCGGTGCTTGTATATTATGAGGATGCCGCAGGCAATAAGATCCTCTCTGGTCAGAGAGTCATGATCGTTGCCCTGGTATGCTCTATCGGGGCTGTGATCTGCTATTTTCTCTGCCACTGGCTGATCACGGAGCGGGTTAAGGTGGAACAGAAGAGCGAAAAATTTAATTTTGGGAAACTGATCTCAGGTCTTGCCCACAACAAAGCATTGATCGGAATCGTAGTTGCCACGGTATTTATGCTGCTGGTGCAGCTGACATCCCAGACCATGACAACTTATGTATATCCAAATTATTTTAGAAATACGGTAGCACAGTCGGCAGCAGGGCTGGTAGGAGTTGTGGTTACGCTGATCTGTGCGGCATTTACTGTAAGGCTTTCAGAGAAATTCGGAAGAAAGGAGCTGGCGATCTTTTCCTCTATTCTGGGGGCAGTCGTATTTTTCTTTGCTTTTTTCATTCAGACTACGAATGCCTGGGTGTTTGTGGGCTTATATGCGTTGTCCTTTATCGGTCTAGCGGTATTCAGCCTGATCTGCTGGGCTATGATCACCGATGTGATCGATGACACTGAAGTACAGAGCGGAGAGCGCTCGGATGGAACAATCTATGCTGTGTATTCCTTTGCCAGAAAACTGGGACAGGCGGCATCCTCTGGCATCTCCGGGCTTCTGCTCACGATGATCGGCTATACTGCACAGACACAGTTTGAACCCTCTGTGACAAAGGGGATCTACAATGTGTCCTGTCTGGTACCAGCTGTGGGGTATATTCTTCTGGCGCTGGTACTGTGGTTTCTGTATCCATTAGGCAGGCGCCGGGTTCAGTCCAATGCAGAGATCCTGGCAGAAAAGAGAGAAAACAATGGATAAGGCATGGGAGCAGTTTCATAGAAAAAAAGAATTTCTGGTTTGTGTGGATTCCGATGGCTGCGCTATGAACTCCATGGATGTAAAGCATATTCAGTGTTTTGGCCCCTGTATGGTGGAAGAATGGGGGCTTGACAGGTGGAGAGAGCCAATTCTGGAACGCTGGAACGAGATTAATCTGTATCGTATGACCAGGGGGATCAACCGGTTTAAAGGTCTGGCAAAGGCACTGAGGGAAATTGATGCTCAGTACAAAAAGATTGAGGGCATCGGGGATTTGGAACAATGGGTGGATCAGACGGAAGAGTTGTCCAACACCGCGTTGGCTGGGGCGATCCAGGAGAAAAACAGCATCTGCTTGAAAAGAGCCCTGTCCTGGTCGGAGAAAGTGAATAAAAGGATCCATGAACTGCCGCCGGAGCAGGGAAGCCCTTTTAAGGGTGTGAAGGAAGCTCTCTGCTGTGCCAGGGATATAGCGGATGTGGCGGTGGTTTCCTCTGCCAACCCCCAGGCGCTGGAAGAAGAATGGAACCGATATGGACTGATGGAGTATGTGGATGTGCTTTTGGCCCAGGATATGGGAAGCAAGTCCCATTGTATTAAAGAATTATTAAAAAAGGGATATGAGAGCATCCATGCGCTGATGATCGGAGATGCCCTGGGAGACTATGAGGCGGCGAAGAAAAATGAGATATTCTTCTATCCGATCCTTGTGAAAAATGAGGAAGATTCCTGGGAAGAATGCCGGAAGACTGCTCTGCCCCAGCTGGAGCAGGGAAGCTACGGCGGAAATTATCAGGTGCTGATGCTGAAGAAATTCAGGGAGAACCTGGAATAGAGAGGAGAGACTACAATGGTAGATTTGAAAACGAAGCCCTATCATTTATCCGAGGAGGACTGCCGCTGGGTGGAGGAGACCATCGCTGGCATGAGCGACGAGGAAAAGGTGGGACAGCTGTTTTTTCAGCTGACATCTTCCCATGAGGAGGATTATCTCCGGGAATTGATGGAAAAATACCATCTGGGAGGGTGCCGGTATAACCCGGCTCCGGGGGCTGCCATCCAGGAACAGAACCGCATCCTGCAGAAATACGCAAAGATACCGATCTTTATCGCCTGTAATACGGAACAGGGCGGGGACGGTGCCTGTGCAGACGGAACCTATATCGGATTTGGAGTCAAGATTGGCGCCACCGGGGAAGAACAGTATGCCCATGACCTGGGAAAATTCTCCAACGAAGAGGCTTCCGCCATCGGATGCAATATGGCGTTTTCCCCTGTCTGTGATATCGCCTATAACTGGGAGAATACGGAGATCATAAACCGGGCCTTTGGAAACGATCCGGAGAGGGTGGCTAAGATGAGTACCGCCTATCTCAAAGGGGCTCATGAGAATCCTGCCTTCGCCTGTGCGGCAAAGCATTTTCCTGGAAATGGGCTGGATTTCAGGGATGCCCATGTATCCAATAATGTCAATGGGCTGGATCTGGAGGAATGGGAGAAAACCTATGGTATGGTGTACCGTACTTTGATCGACAACGGACTGGATGCCATCATGGGCGGGCATATTCTTATGCCAAAAGTGGCGAAAGAGCTGAATCCCCGGCTTACGGAGGAAGAAATGATGCCGGCGACTCTGAGCCCAGAGATCATGACAGGACTTCTCCGGGACCGTCTTGGCTTCAATGGTATGGTGGTGACGGATGCTTCCCACATGGTCGCCATGACGAACCGGATGAAGCGGAGGGAGATGCTGCCAGCCGCCATCAACGCAGGGTGTGATATGTTTCTCTTTTTCAATGATCCGGAAGAGGATTTTGCAACGATGCTGCAGGCATATAGAGAGGGCGTGATCCCGGAAGAGAGGATGCGGGAGGTGTTGACCAGGATCCTTGGATTGAAGGCGCATCTGGGGCTCCACCGCAAAAAGAAGGAAGAACTGGTACCTCAGCCCTCTGTGCTTCAGGAGAAAATGGGCAGGGAACAGACGAAGGAGATTCAGAAGCAGATCAGCCAGAAGGCGATCACTCTTGTAAAATATAAAGACAAGGATGTCCTGCCGATTACAAAGGAACGTTATCCAAGAATTATGATCGTCCATGTAAAAGGCAGCGGAGGTGCCATGGGCGAGCTGATGAAACTGATGGGGATGGGCAGCAAAAAGAATCCGGCTGAGGTGTTACAGCAAAAATTACAGGAAAAAGGATTTGAGGCATTTATTTATGAGAGTCCCCTGGAAGAGATGAGAAAGCAGATCGCCGCGGGTGAAAAACCGGATGTGAATATTTATTTCGCTGGGAAAAATGCCATATCGGATTTTACGAAAGATATGGATCTTGTCATTACCCTGTGCGATGTGTCTAATGGCAGACCAAATTTCGGAATGTCCAAGGGCGGCGGGGAGATTCCCTGGTATGTATTTGAACTACCAGTGGTAGTAGTTGGCTGCGGCCAGCCAACGATGCTGGCGGATATCCCTCAGGCGCGGACTTATATCAATACTTACGATAACAAAGAAAATACGCTGGAGATACTGGTGGAAAAGCTGATGACAGGAGAAAAGGCATTTGTCGGAAAGGATCCTGTGGACAGTTTTTGCGGGCTGTTTGATGCGAAGATCTAAAGAATTCAGGCAGCAGAGGTAGAGATAGTCGGAGTTAGCTCGATGGCGGAAAAATAAAATTTTATGTTAAAACTGTTGATTATCTCAAAAAAATCTTGATTTACGGGCATTAACATAGGATTTCAAACTTAAATTACTACTAAATTACTACTTTTGAAAGAAAGAGCCTTGATATGCTCCTGAAATCCTGCAAAAACCAAAAGTAAACACTGATACTGCTCGCTATGATATCTAAAATAAGTGAATAAAGAATAGTAGAAAACTCGCGGGATAGCTAGCACAGCAGTTTGTCAAGGGGTCGTGGAATAAATTGGTGTTTCTTTTCAGCACCGCCTTTTTTATGCCGCGAAAGCCCCTTGATAAACGGAAGTCTGCCGAAACATAATAGGGCAGGGGGGATTGATAAATGCACTTCTTATCAATTCCCCTTAATTACGCCTTAAAATCTGGGGCAAGAAGCGAACTAAAAGGATAATCAGTAATCCATTATAAAACCCTCTTGAAATATATCGTGTCATATTGTAAAATAACAAGTAGAGATAGCAAAAAAAAGGCAGGACGTGAAGGACGGCAATCCCTCACGCCCCTATGCAGGAGAACTACCCTCTCCCACACAGCAAAAAATTTTTGCACCTACTGTCATTATACCTTCTTTTTCTTTACTTATCAAGAGGGATGAAATGATGTTTTTGTGCGTTATTTGCGGTGTAGGGATTAAAAAGACCCTGCGCCGCTTTTGTTGTCTCGTCGGATTGGTCTGCCGGGGACGGGGTAATCTTGTCCCCCAACGACTAAGCCGATGGGAACGATACAGATAACCATATCAAATTATATGGTTTACTATGAAGATAAGAAAAAGAATAAACGAAAGGAGCAAACAACAGTGAAAATATTCAATTATCCTATAAGGTGTTATATTCAGGTGTGATGTGTAGGAATAGTGAGGGCCTAACACGGGGACTAAGTCCCCGAACCCCTCTAAACCTATGAATAACTTAAAACAAACACAAAATGTAAAATATAAAATGGAGGGAACGAATATGAAAGTAACAAAAAGACTATTGACAGTCATTGTAATTGCAGCAGTAATGGTGACAGCACTTCCGAACATGGTAGAAGCAAAGGCAAAGCCTGTGCTGAACAAAAAGAAAGTGACGCTTACGATCACGAATACGAAAAAGAATCCGAAAGCAACACTGAAAGTGAAGGGCGTGTCTAACAAAATTGCAAAGAAAGCAAAATGGACGACGTCAAATAAAAAGGTTGTGACCATAAAGAAAGGGAAAGTGACGGCAAAGAAAGCTGGCAAAGCAACCATTACCTGTAAAGTGCAGAACAGGCGGCTCACATGTAAAATCACAGTGAAAGATAAAAGAGGTACGGAAAAACCGGACAATGGTGTTCTTAATGTGGAAATAAAAAGCCTTGGTTCGGATTCCATAACGACTCCTGGTGTTTATGAGCGTTTGCAGCTTTATGGGGACAGCACATATAGTTATCCAAAGAGTAGCAAAGAAGACTCAACCAGTCCGTATACGGAAGAAAATGTAAACACGTATAAAACAACTCGGAGTAAATTTTTTTATGATGGGAAACGCTATCTCATCAATAGTAAGATTGTGGTGACTTACAATGGAGAAGATGTCACAAACAAAGCATCTTATATGATTCAGTTCAATGATGATGTCGGTATGATTCCCACAATTATAAATGGTATGACCGATTTGGACACAGTATTGGGTATATCAGGATATGGTAAGTTCAAACTGATTGTCAAATACAACAGTATGGAAAAATCAATTACAATGCAACAAACTACAGAAATGCGTCGATTTGTCATGTGTTATTGTGGTGAATTGTTTGATAACGGAAATGATCGGGCAAATCATTTTGAAATTCTTTTGAATGCCTGTGCACCTGATGATTACAGACAACGCTTTCTTGTGTATGAAAAACATGGTGGCTATTGGATTCCTTATTATAAAATTGTCACGCTCAAAGAAGTGTCGTAGTTAAGTCATACACAAGTTATCCACATTCTGTGTATAATCAATATTTTAACAATCATTTCACATCATGCCGGAGGGTTATCCTTCGGCATGATGTTATTTTTCGGACAATTTTATTAAAACATTTCGCAAAATAAGGAGGTAGGTTATGGTTTTGAATTTTAGTGATATTTCATTTTGGGCTTCCAACATTCCAAAAGAAGTTGAGAAATCTGTCAGTAAAGCAAATGAAGAAATTGACAAGTCCTTTGACGCAGAAGAACAGAAAAAAGCATACCATCTGGGAGTGAATAATACGATAATGGTATTAAGACAGTTACTCAATACTGTCACAGACGAAAATAGTGTTATTTTTCATTGTCCAAATGTAGACATCACAGAAGAAGTGACAGAACAGAGATTTTTAGAACTCATATCAGGTTGTCAAAATAAACTATAAAAAGGGGAAGTGGAAATTATGTTATACAATATAGGGGATATACTCGTATGTAAAAAGCAGATCAACACAACATGCCTGGTGATGACCAATTCAGATTTTGATATTAAGCCGGGTGATAGATACATGGTGATTGATAAAGATAGTTATCCGGATGAAAATGCTTGTCATTATTATATACTCACAGCAGAAAAGGATAGAAATATCACTTTGACAGCCTGGAATGATAAAGCCCACATGATTGTGGACGAAAATTTTGAAAAGGTAGACTCGGGTATGACACCTGACATAGCAAAATTACGAAAAGATATAAAAGAACATTTAAGATCATGTGTACCGGAAGGTTATGTCAATAAAGTAATGAGCAGCATGGGTGATGACATTATGATTGACATGCTTTGGCGTCCGTCATACAGGGAAACTGGCAATATCACATACTATGATATCGTGTTACGACAAATCCATGTCATGTATGGTGCAAATCCATACCCTGATAGCATTGCAATAGCTGTTGTGTATTGCTTGACACCATACCGGAGGGTTATCCTCTGGTATGGTGTTATTTTTTGCGACAAATCTTACTTAGGATAAATGCTATTAAATATCTATATGAAGTTTGTCGAACTTTTTTTGGTATTCTTCAAACGCCTTCATCTGTTTCCGACCATTATTATAATAACTTTTAAACAGTGGATTCAAATTTACTTCTTCATCAGACATATCACCGTACCTAACCCCATCAAGAGACTGCCAATATGCCACAGTTCTACTTATTGTTTGGTGGAAATAATACGCCTGCAAACCAAGTGAATATTTATTTGGTCTTCTTTTTTCTAAATACTCTAAAACAAACTCTGAAAACTCATTATTGAATTGGCGTAAAGTTTTTCCACTGAACTTTTCATAAAAGGTCTGCTTAAAAAGTTCACTTCCATGACTTAAATGTACTCGCTCTATTGCTGTTTGCCTTTTCTCTTTTCTTTCATCTGGATCAATATATATTCTTGCGTAATTATATGGAAGCTCATCATATCTGATATTAGCATATGGGGCATAATCAATCAAAGTATCTTCAAAAAGCTTTCCCAACTCTTCTGATATATCCAATTCTGATAATTCTCTGATAACATCCTGAAACATTTTATCCCAATCAATATGTCCCCAAAGCATTTTGTCATAATTTTTACCGTCTTCTGTTTCGGGGGCTTTTGGTTCATCTTGCAATATATTTTCCTTTTTAAAAGATTCATAGTCTTCACATAGAAACAAATAGTTTAAGTGTACATATTCTCCTCTGCAAATCAGATGGGGATAGTGCTTATTGTACTTGCCCTTTACTATTTTTGATACACGTGTTGGGTCGTTTAATATATCCTCCCGTTTAAGTCCTAAAATTTTTTTTCTGTTTTGAATCGACTTACCGAGTGATTTATAAAATCTTTTTTTTATTTCTTCAAACATTATTTACCTCCTTATTCCCCGAAAAGGTACAGTATCGTAATACATTTTGTTTCCATTTAATGATACCATAAATGATTTCCATACGCAACAAAAAGTGGCGAAAAAATAATTTTAAAACCTCCTTTTACATACCATCTTTTATATATTATACTGTTATAAAAGAAAAAATATCCAAAAGAAAGGAGACAAAAATCATGATTCAAAATTCATGGGTATATACCCAAACGCAATTTGATTCACAAAAATTTTTGAAAGCGACACAGAATATATTTCTGTTCGTTTCTGCAAAACCCTATCAATCAAAGAAAGTCCCGGAGGACAAAGGCGTCACGTTAACCCTGTCCATCATTCATGACGACATGGACTACGGCGTTGACAAGAAAACCGGGAAGAAACGGGACAACAACGTACTGAACACCTTTGACGTAACCATACTGAACGGGAAATCAGAAATCCCCTTCAAAAAGGGCGATAAGGTGTCCCTAGTAGGGTTTATGCCGGAGAAATCCTATGTAATAGGATTCGATGTATTGTTACGTTTTAGAGATATCAAGAAAGCGGGGGATTAAGCATGGAAAAGATAAAAACTGACCGTCGGCTCAAAGGCGAATTTATGTGTATGTGGCTTTTAATTAGTTTTATTTCAGGCGTGGTATTCTGCCACGCCTGGCACATATCAGGAATCGCTATGTTCAAAATAACTGCATGTATATGCGGCATAATGAGTGGCGTCCCGCTCCTCTTATCCGCCGCAACATGGGCGTTTAGCAACCACATAAACAGGGGTATAAAATACGCATGGAAACACTATAGATTGGTGCTTGGTTTAAGGAAGCACCTTCTAAATGCGGGCATTTACACAACCAAAAAGCTTGGTGCTATGAAATGGGCGGAAATACCTTGGATTACAGTTGACTTCGCACCTGATTTTAAGAGCGGCACGGTCTGGATAAGAAACAGTATTAAATTTGCAGAAAAATTAAACAGTATTGACATTTCCCCATCAATGGGAAGATACGTCGTCGAACAAGTATATTTGATGGATAACAAAAACCACTACCGTTTCGACTTTTACGATTCTTCCCTTGAGCGGCGGCTGGTGTTTGACAGCTTTCAAGCGTTCAAAGCCCATTCGGATTCACTGGGTAACTATGAGCTGTTTATTGATTCCTATACGAATTTACCGCTCACCCATCAACTCATAGTAGGTCAGACGGGCTCGGGAAAATCCTATGCCCTGCATGGGTATCTGCTCCAAATGCTTTTGAAGCCCGTTCCGTACCACTTGTATTTTGCCGATCCAAAAGCGTCCAGTATCGCATTGTTGGGAGAACGGGTGTCGCCGGAAACAACATCGGATGACTTTGAAGGGATTGTTGCATTGTTGGAAACCTTTGTTTCCCAAATGAAGGAAAGGCAACAGCAGATGAAACACTGCTTATCGCAAAAGATTGACGGCGATTACAGGGACTTTGCACTCTCCCCCCATATTCTGGTATTTGATGAATTTGCAGACTTCTCCCTGCTTCTGCAATCAAAAGACAAGAAGATACGAGACCATGTGAACAGCCTGATATCCTCCATCGTCTTAAAAGGGCGGCAGGCGGGGTTTTTCCTTTGGATTGTCATGCAACAGGCAGGGAGCAACAATATCCCGACATTCATCCGGGACAACCTGCCTTGGAAGGTCGTACTGGGGAACGCCGAAGACCAGACGTATGTCACAGCCTTCGGGGCAGGTGCAGATATTCCATTACGGAAGATGGAAGCCGGGGACGGCGTATTCACCTATCCGGCAGTAGCAAACAAGCCCAGATTGTGCGAATTTCCGACATTGGACTTTGACATTTTGGACGCATTAGGAGCTGGGGTAATGTAATTACCCCAGCTCCAGAAAAAATAGAAGACCAATAACAAAATATAAAAAGATTTGTGAAGGGAAGGTAATAACAATGAATCCAAAAATATTCGTAGGCATTGACGAACTAACAGCCGTTTTGAAGTCAAATAAAATCTTCACGGAAGGTTTGGAAAATTGGACGCAGAAAGCCGAAAGCATGATTGCGGAGTTTTCACGGCTGGCGAATCTGGAACGTATTTTCGGAAAGAAAAAGGATTTGGACGACAAACTGCCGCAAGGTTATGCAACCGCTTACCAATACGGCGACAATCCTTTTTACTTTGCCGTTGCCTATCATCCGTCATGCCCTAACATGGGCGTAATCGTCAAATTCAGTGCGTATAGCTGGGCTGTGTACTGCCAGAGGGGACGGACGAATATAAAAAGATTTCTTCTCTCCATCCAGTCAAAATCCTACAGTGTCCGGCTTAGCAGAGTAGATTTCACTGTGGATTATCAGAATTGGGATATATCAGTAAATGATATTTACCATAAACTCGATAAAAAATGTCTGGAAATACACAACCACAAAGGCGAAGTCAACCATTCGGAAATTAACGCATATGAGACGAACGGCAAAGCCAGCACGTTCTACGTGGGGAGCAGGAAGACAGGGACAAGGCTTTTCCTCAGGGTTTACGACAAAAAGGCGGAACAGATGGAACGGAGAGGATTCCGTTACAAAGAAGCCCTGAACACAAAATCATGGGTGCGTTTTGAAGCGGTGTTCAAAGGGAAGTATGCCCATCAGCTGACAGACATCATCATGGAAACCGGGGAAGAAAAACTGAACACCTTAATTGCCAACAAAGTAACAGAAAAATACAGGTTTTACGACTTGAAAAACAAAAAATATACCGATTTCACAACAGCCTTGTTGGAAAAATCGAAAGAGGTTTTTCCCCGCTTACGTTTGGAAAGCACAAGGGATAATGATTTCATGAGTTCGCTCATGCACCTTGTTTATGGTTCGGGATTATTCCCCGCCTTGTACAAATGTGACGAGATCTGGGGGGACGAATCGTCAATGAGCCTGCTCCAATCCCTGCATGATATATACAAAGAGGATTATATCCCAAATGATGATGTGCGGCTTTGGCTTAAAAAGCATAAAGACACATTGGAAAAACAATCCCTAAAGGATGACCTTGAACTGTTGAGAATATCAAGAATCAGAAAAGAACAGAAAGAACCAGCATAAAAAAGTTTATACAGAAAGGGGGATTATTATGAGCAGTATCAGCGTTCCTATCAGTGAGAAATACTCACTGACCATAGAAGAATCTGCCGCTTACTTCCGAATCGGGGAAAACAAACTGCGGCGTTTCGTAGAGGAAAACCCCAATGCAAAATGGGTGCTTATGAACGGAAACCGCATACAGATTAAGCGGAAACAATTTGAAAAAATACTTGATGAAATAAGCACGATATAGTGCAAAAAGAGCCCGGATATGATATAATATATACAGGTCATATCAAGGCTCTTTCCTTATCAGGAAGGAGAAAAAAGATGGAAAAAAGACGGGACAACAAAAACCGCATTTTGAAAACAGGAGAGAGCCAGAGAAAAGACGGGAGATACGCATACAAATATACAGATACTTCTGGCAAAGTACAATTTGTCTATGCCTGGAAGTTAGTACCTACGGACAGGACACCCGCCGGGAAACGTAACGGCATATCACTTAGGGAAAAGGAACAGGAAATACAGAAAGACCTTGCCGACGGGATAGACACAGCCGGAAAGAAAATGACCGTGTGCGAACTTTACGCAAAATACATATCCCACCGGGGAAATGTAAGGCATAACACCAAAAAGGGACGAGAACGGCTGATGAAGCTGTTAGAAGAAGACCTGCTCGGCTCATGCCCCATAGACCGGGTAAAACCGTCCGACGCAAAAGAATGGGTACTCCGCATGAAAGAAAAGGGAATATCTTACCAGACCATCAGCAACGACAAACGCTCCCTGAAAGCGGCGTTCTATACAGCAGTACAAGACGACTGTATCAGGAAGAACCCTTTTGACTTCCAGATAAATACCGTGATTGAGGATGACACAGAGCCGAAAGTACCCCTCACAGCGGAACAGGAAGAAAGCCTTTTGTCCTTTATGCAGGGTGACAGCATTTACCAGAAGTACCGTGACGAGGTCATTATATTGCTTGGGACGGGGCTTCGGATATCCGAACTCTGCGGGCTGACGGAAACAGACATTGACTTTGAAAGCCGGACAATCACGGTAGACCATCAACTATTAAAGAGTGCGGAAACAGGGTATTACATAGAGAAGCCCAAAACGCAAAGCGGTATCCGGCAAATCCCAATGAGCGAAAAAGTGCATGAAGCGTTGGAACGTGTGTTGAAGAACCGCAGGAGAACGAAAGCGGTTACGGTTGACGGTTACAGCAATTTTCTTTTCCTTAACCGGAACGGCTGTCCGAAAACGAATGTGAACTATAATACTATGTTTCAGGGGCTTGCAAAAAAGTATAACAAGTGTCATGAAGAACCATTACCCAAAGTAATGACACCCCACACCCTGCGCCATACATTCTGTACCAACTTAGCCAATGCCGGGATGAACCCGAAGGCGTTACAGTACATCATGGGACATACTAATATCACAATGACGCTGAACTATTACGCACATGTCACTTTCGCTTCCGCAAGGGCTGAAATGGAACGGCTGTCCATATAGCCACGGTTGAAATTTACTACTGCTTTTACTACTTTTGACCGGGGAAATATGACAGGATTTGAAAGTATATGAGAATTTCTCCCTATATCTAATGTGCCGGGAAAGCCTGAAAATACGGGCTATACCGACATATAAGAATTTCTAAAGAGATAATCAAAAATTACCCATAGTTTTATAGTTAAAAAGCACCACTTTGTGACAGGATTAAGTCGAAGGACATAATCTACATAAAGGAAGGTGCTTTCTTTTTTAAACAGTACACAGATGAATCAAGTGGAACGAGAATTTCGTTGTTTTTATCTTGACAGGAAATGGTATAAATGATATGTTTTTAATTATCGGACTTTTCTAATATATTACCTCAAATGCAATGAAAAATGAAAGGAGTTGACGAAATATGAGGAGAAAAAGTTTACGTAATGTTTTTGCAAAAGCAATGTCAATTGCGCTGAGTGCAATGTTGTTATTGCAGCCAGTTGTATCAGTGCGGGCGGAATCACAGGAAAGCAGCATGATGCAGACAAGAAGTTTGGAAACTTATGATTCGATTGACGGACTTTCTGGCGAAATTTTGTATGACACAGATGGAAACAGGGTCTATACCTGTGGAGGAGAGGTGCAGCAGGTCGAAGAGAATGGTGAGACAAAATACTACTGGTATGGAGTAGACGACCTGAATGTTGGTCCCGGCTGGCAAAATAATAATCCAGGCATTCATCTGTACAGTTCTTCAGATTTGTACAACTGGAAATATGAAGGTGTCATGTATAATGAAGCAGATGAAGTTTATGCACATCCGAAAATGCTATACAATGGAACGGAATATGTGATGTGGGTACCGACGGATAAGAGAGATGACGACGGAATAATAGTGTCCAACACGGTGAAAGTTGTTTCCAGCAAAAGTATCACAGGACCTTTTACTTTCGTAGAAGAAAAAAAGATAGATGGATTTGTCAATTTGTACGAAGATGAGCCAGGTACTGCGTATCTGATCCAGAGCGGTGATACGTCTGGTACTGCCGGTTCTGGAGGGATTAGCAAAACGAAACTGTCACCGGATTATAAGACGACGGTTGGCGAAACACAGCCATTGAAATTTTTTGGGAATCCGCTCACGAATACCGAAGGAGGTATATTTAAGCAGAACGGTAAATATTATATCGTAAATGCAGGCATGAAAGAATATGCGTCGGCAGATTCCCTGGATGGCACGTGGACACGGTATGACTTGAAGATGTGGGATGGATCAGTTAAAAAGGATTTCTCATCCCATAACCAGACGAGTAATGCTTTCCGGATCAGAACAGGCGATTCAGACTTATGGGTCTGTGTGGGTGACAACGTGAACGATCCGGAATTGAATAAAGAGCCCAGATATATCTGGCTTCCGATCAAGTTTTTTGATGACGATGACAAGACGATCGCTCTTTGGGATCTGAGCAATTGGAAAATAGGGGACATCGAAGGGGTACAGCCGGAAGAGCCGGGCGAACCAGGAAGTTATGATAACATACCAGGTCTTTCGGGCAGAGTGTTATATGATACGGATGGAAGAAAGATATATGCCTGTGGAGGCGAGGTTCACGAGATTGTAGAAAACGGACAGAAAAAGTGGTACTGGTTTGGTGTAGATGACTTGAACCGAGAAACAATGAATGAACATCCGGGTGTGCATCTTTATAGTTCGACAGATTTATATAATTGGGACTATGAAGGAGTTATGCTGAACGAGGATGGGGTTACATATGCGCATCCCAAAATTCTTTACAACGGAGAAGAATATGTGATGTGGGTATATTACAATATGTGGTCCGACTCAGTGGGAGGTATGCCGCCTACTATGAGCGGAGGCATAAAAGTTGCTACCAGTAAGAGCATAAAGGGACCGTTTACTGTAGTGCCAGATTCCGGTGTTGGGAATGAGAATGGATTTATTAATCTGTATGAGGAGAGCGAAGGGAATGGGTGGCTTATTTATACCGATTACAGTGCTACCAGTGGGAATCGTATGTTTAGGGCAAAATTGACGGAAGACTATACAGGAATTGAAGGAGAACCGCAGCCGTTCCAGTTCAGTTCAGGTGAACTTTCCAATGCCGAAGGTGGTATCTTTGAACGTAATGGAAAATATTATATGGTCAATTCCGGTATGAAAGAATATGCGGTGGCGGATTCCTTTGATGGGGTATGGAAAAAGGATACGTTCACGATGTGGGACGGAACAGACCACAAGGACATACCTATGCCGAATCAGACGAGTCATGTGTTCCATGTGAAAACAGAGGAAGCGGATACCTATGTCTGTATGGGGGACAGTGTCGGTGGAGATTTGGCACCTACGGATCCAGTTTGCTACATCTGGCTGCCAATCGAATTTTTTGATGACGGAAGGATCGCATTGAAAGAAGAGAATGACTGGAAGATTGCCGGAATGGAGTCGCAGAAGCCAGAGGCGACGCAGAAACCAGAGGCAACAAAAGCTCCAGAAGAAACAATGCCTCCGGAAGAGACAATGGTTCCAGAACAGACGGCGACACCGGAAGCAACCAAAACCCCAGAGCAGACGGCGGTGCCGGAAGCAACGGAAGCACCGGAGCAGACGGCGAAGCCAGAGGCGACCAAAACCCCGGAGCAGACAGCGAAGCCAGAGGCGACCA
>CAJUFM010000050.1:17025-23301 GCA_910585745.1 uncultured Eubacterium sp.
AGCAGACAGCGAAGCCAGAGGCGACCAAAACTCCAGAGCAGACAGCGAAGCCAGAAGCAACCAAAACCCCGGAGCAGACAGCAAAGCCGGAAACGACCAAAACCCCGGAGCAGACAGCGAAGCCGGATACAACGAATAAGCCGGCCGAAACGAATAACCCCTTCGAGACAGGAAAACCGGAAGAAACAAAGAGACCAATAGAGGTTAAGAGTGTTCTGGTTGCTGCGAATAAACTCACGTTAGGTCTCGGTGAGAAGGTTCAATTAGAGGCAGCTGTCTATCCAAGAAATGCTTCTGACAGGAAACTTACCTATAAAGCCTCCAATACTAATGTGTCCGTGAGCAAGAATGGAAAGATTACAGGAAAAAAACGAGGAACCTGTAAGATCACAGTCAGTGCTTCCAATGGAAAAAAGGCGGTAGTAAAAGTATCCGTGAAAAAGAAACCGAAGAAGATTACACTGAATGCCCGGAATAAAGTGTTGAAGATTGGAAAGAAATACAAAATAAAAGCAAGACTGCCAAAAGGCACGGCGAGCCAGACGCTCACTTATGTATCGAATAAGCGGGCCATAGCAGACGTCTCTCCGGATGGTAAGGTGACAGCGAAAAAGAGAGGATCTGCGGTGATTACAGTAAAGACCTATAACGGCAAAAAGGCATCACTTAAGATCCAAGTAAAATAAAAACAGAATAGTAATAGTAAACATCGCTGATTCGTGGTACAATGAACGCATAAGCACGAACGCAGACTTTTAGAGAATGCGATGCCTGTTTACAGGCAAACCGCATTCTCTAAAAGTCTATGTGAGTCTAACGAACACGGAGAAACCGAAGGTTTCGACGTGAGTGCTTATGCGGGATAAAGGATAGAATGAGCACGAACGAACACGGAGAAACCGAAGGTTTCGACGTGAGTGCTTATGCCTGGGACAACGTAAATGAAGTTCTGACCAACTTAGTATCAGCGGTGTTTTTTACGCGTTGATTTGGAACTTTTTGGAAGTCACCATGGAGGTTTTTGGGAGCTGTCTGTAAAGAAAGGAATCGAGATGAACAAAGGGAATGTAGCAGCTGTGGCGGTGGGAGTGGTGTTATTTCTTTTCACCTGTACAGAGAATGAGCCTTCTTTAAATAATCAACAGCAGTCTGGTCCGGCACACAGGATGGAGAATGCCTCTGTCATAACAGAGAGTGCTGTAAAGGGGCATCCGTCGGTGACAGCCAGACCGCTGAAGGCGGCGGAGGCAGAAGGTTACCGCTACAGCAGCGGAAATTGTATCTACCTGAAAGATAGCAGGGGGAATTCTGTGAATCAGTATTCATTAAATGGCAATCTGCTGAAACGGTATGAAATAGCTGGTTCGGAGGAAATGGTGGAGGTTTGCTGGGCAGACAGCAGCTGTCTGATCTACCGCATAGACAACCAAAGAGGAGAAGATACATTATGGTTTGTCCCCATCGCTCAGGAAGATGAGAAGGAAATTCTGTGTCTGAAAGATAGAACAAAAATCCAGGCAGACATAGATGGTGTGAGCTGTATTCTCTTTAGGCGGGGGGATGAACTGGTTTATATGGCAGATAACAGGATATATAAAAGAAATCTGAAGTCAGGCAGAGAGATCTACCTCAAAAAGGGATTTCAGTATGAGGATGATCTGGAAATAGATCGAGATTTTAATCTGAATCCGTTGTATAAAGATGGCAGGGTGCTTTTTACTACCTCCGATGCCAAGTATCTGCTGGATGTGGCTGCCTGGAAGACGGAAAAGATCTGGGAGCAGGAAAACGGTTCCCCAGATCAGTCAGCGAATGTGCTATCCACATGGAATGAGGACAGTATCTATTTTCAGGTGGAAGATGAACAGGTAGATGTATATCAATATCAGTTGTCTACGAAAAAGCGGAAGAGATACATATCTGGTGATCAGATCCAGAAAAGGATCGAGAACATGAACCTGTTTCCGGGACAGCAGATTCATTATGAGAATATAAAGGTATTCAAGACTTTTGCATACAATGGGCGTCTGTATATGGATATATTTTTGAAGTGGAAGGAAGAGGGAATAAAGGAATCCAAGGCAGACCTTCTATTTAGCAGTTCTCTGGAAGACCCGGCGGATTTCCGGTACGAACCAGAGGTTTCTCAGTTTATGCTGGAACATACCAGTTATGACGGTGAAGGCCGGTATGGATCATTTTCTGGTTTTGCAGAAGGGTATCTGGCTATATTTCCCTATAAAGATGCCCCCAGCTATAACCTGCTATGGAATACTGGTTGTGTCTGCTATGATATGGAGGCTAAGGAGTTTTCCTGTCTGCCCGACCGCAAGATCCTGTACCTTGTCTGTGCTGCTGGTCTTTCGGTGCTGAAAAGCTGAAGGAGACAAAACAGTTAGTTGTATCAGTTGATAAATATATGATCCAAAAAGAAGAGACGAGGGGAATCAGAGATGAAAAACAAAAGCAGACTGTATAGGGTGAGTGTGGCAGCTGCACTGGCTGCTGTTTGCATCGGCATAACTGCCTGTGGGGGAGAAGTTGTGGGAAGAAACAGTAATTCTATAGAGGTAGTATCTGGAGCAGCGGTATCCGGTTCTGGGATTTCCCAGAAGAAAGACAAATCCCCAGAATCCATGAACGACACGGAAAGGCTGATTTCTGCTCTCTATCCTCACACGAATTCCCGCTTTCTATACAAGGAAAAGATGGGGAAGATAGAGCAACGGGACCTGGAGGGAAAGGTCATTCAGTCTTTCCCCGTTCCCGGACTGGATACCGGGGGTACATATGATAAGGATTTTGAGATTAAGTGGGTAAGTGACAGCGAAATCTTATATGTCCTGTACAGGGAGAGAGGGCCAGAAGATGATATTGTGCTGGAATTATGGTGTGTGCCATTGAAGGATTCAAAGGAGGGTGAGGTCCTGAATTTGGCAGGGGCGGAAAAGCTTTTAGAAGAACAGCCAGAGGCTGCATATGATATATTTGTAGAATATGCAAATTCACAATGTGTTTTATATAGTACATATGAGCCGGCATATTACGTAGAATACGACAGGAGGGAAAAGAAGAAAGTTCCCCTGGATTCTTCGCACCCCAACGCAAAATGGTACCCGCTCAGTGGCAGCATTACGGGAGAAGCGGCTGGCAAAACCGTAATGTGTTCTTTGGAAAGAAGCAAGGAGCAGTACCCGGAAGGAATTTATGTACATGAGGCGGGGAGCGGAAAAGTAGAGAGGATCAATGAATGCTATGGATCCAGATGGACACAGTTCCATGGAACTGTGTCAGATAACAGCATCCTGTATACAGAACTCCTTCAGGAGCCACAGGTCCTTGGAAAGGTTAGTTATGATATCTGGTGTTATGATGGGGAGACGGGTAAAAACAAGATCCTTCTCCCTGAAAAAGAGTGGAGAGAGTTTGCCGGCAGCTTGGAATTTCAGCAGTTGTGGGCAGATGGAGACCGGTTATACATTGAGGTTTTTGATGAAAAAAATGGTGATAAGTTCACTATATTTAGTTGTTCCCTGGCAGACGGAAAGGGGCTTCGCTGGGAGGAAGAACTGAACCGGTATCTGCACTCATATGATGATGTGTATATTATAGGGATTGAGGCGGGGAGATGTTTTTATGAGGCAGGTGATTATGATAAGGATGGTGTGGCAGTTATAGAGGACAGATATTGTTACCGTTTTTCTTCCGGGGAGAACAAGAAAATAGAAAAAAACGATGCGGAGAACTGGTTCTGGTACTGAGAGGATGAAGAGTAGCTGTTTATGTTGAGAAAAACGGTGATTTAGGGTATAATAATCATGTGTTGATCTGCGGTCATAAGTAATATGTGGAGGTTTAGAAATGTATATAAAAAGAATTGATATACAAAATTTCAAAGCGATATCTGAATTAAGTCTTCAGTTCAAGCCTGGAGTGAACATTCTTATTGGAGATAATGGAGTTGGTAAGACCTCCATATTAGATGCCCTTGTTGTTGCGCTTGGTGGTTTTTTGTATGGTGTAAATGGCGCTTCTGTTAAAAACATTTTAATGTCTGATGTAAAAATGGATACAGTGAGTGTTGGTAGTGTATCAACTAGTATTAAGTACAATACGCCAGTAAAGATTGGATGTGAATTGTATGCCGATGGGGAAACATATGAATGGGCAAGAATTCGGGAAGATGAAGCACCAAAAAGAAACACAAAGATGATAAAACAAATTGGTGATATTTCAAAGTATGCGAAAGATCTAACAAATAATGCCGCGCTGGAACTTCCTGTATTAAGTTATCAGAGTTCAATACGCGCATCGAAGACAAGACGTGGAGATTTTGGAGCACAGATGAAAAAGAGAATGGATGATAGGCGTTGTGGTTATTTAGGTTGTCTTGATTCTGTTCTTGATCTAAAAAGGGTTAAAGAATGGTGCTATGAGATGCAGAGAATTGCCTTTGATTTAGATCAAAAGGTTGAGGAATACGAACAGTTTAAGTATATTGTAGGATTATTTATGCAGAAAATGAGCGAGACCAAAGAAGTTCCTAAAATTAGTTATTCAAGACAGTACAAGGATATTGTGTATACGGAAAACGGACGGATTTTACCAATCTCTTGTTTGAGTGCAGGGTATCAATCCATATTATGGATGATTATGGATATTTCTTATCGGATGGCGACTTTAAATCCCGGCAAACATGACTTAAAGCGGGGCAAAGGAATTGTTCTTATCGATGAGATAGATTTGCATTTGCATCCTAAATGGCAGTGGAACATTATAGAAGCTCTGAAGAGTGTATTTCCTAATATTCAGTTTATCATTGCTACGCATTCGCCAATTATCATATCTTCCTGTAAAGATGTTAATTTAGTTTTGGTTGATCATAATCAGGAAATTATTTATCTGGATGATGCATATGGCTGTTCAGTAAATGAAGTTTTAGAATTGCGGCAGGGGAGTTCAGACGTTTTAAAGAGTGTAAAAGATATGAAAAACGAATTTGATTTTGCAATTAATAAAGATGATCTGCAGAAAGTGTCAAAAATAGTTGAAGAAATGGCTCAGGAATTTGGAGATGATAATACAGAAGTTGTGAAGGCCAGGACGGAGTTAGAGATGGAAGATTTTCTAGGAGATGAAGATTAATATGCTGCACATTAAAAAGCAAAGAACAGATCCAGAAGTTGTGACAAAGGTTGCGGAGATTAAGAGTACATCTGCCTGGAAAAACACATCGGTAGGAGAAACCGAGAAGATCCGCGATTTTTTTGAGCAATTGCCAAAGGATAAAATAAGAATTCACTTATTGCAGGAACAGCACTATTTGTGTGCTTATTGTATGAAGAGGATACAGGATGATCCAATGGAAACTACAATAGAGCATTGGTTTCCTTTAGACAAAGATAAGGATAAAGCGCTGGATTATAAAAATATGCTTGCAGTTTGCAGAGGTGGAGCAACACTGGATTTGGAAAAGGGGCATAAAAGAGAGTTATGTTGTGATGCTTCCAAAGGCAATTCAGAGATAAAAATCAATCCTTTGAATGAAATACATATGAACAAGGTTAAGTATACCAGAGAAGGAATTGTACAGACAGGTGATGAAAGTTTAGACTTTGATATCAATAATGTATTACGCCTGAATGGCATTCGCGATGAAAATGGAAATCTAATATGCGATACATCAACGGCTCTGCTAAAAGGGCGTAAAATGCAGTTCAAAAGAGTGTTGCAATAATAGAAGTATTAGATAGAAAAAGGAAACTTACTTCAGCGATGCTGAAACGAAAAGTAGAAGAGATAAAAGAAAAACCGATGAGGGATGAATTTGCTGGTGTTACTATTTTCTTCCTGGAAAGGAAGATCCGCTTATTGCAGAAGCTGGGGAAATAGCAAGTACATAGTTGATTGGGGATCGAAAAGGGGAATCTGAGATGTAAAACAAAAGCAGACTATATAGAGGGAGTGTGCCCTTGGAAGAGACGGATGGAAAGGAACGCCTGGCTCCGGAGCGGGCGCAGAAAATACTGGAAGACGAAGATATCTATGTCATTTATGCGGATTCGGACCGCATCGCCTGTCGGTCTGATGATACAGGGTATTTTGATTATGACCGGAAGACGAAGAAAAAGGTTGCTGTTGACATGGCTGACAGCGGACAGGTCTATGATACGACGGATCAATATGTCAAAACACGGGGAATGGGAACTTCGGATACCATCTTATTATCAAAGAGATCATTGAAGGGGAAGGAGAATAGAGAAGAACTTTGTGATC
>CAJUFM010000051.1 GCA_910585745.1 uncultured Eubacterium sp.
TGAGACCCTCGGAGTAGACGTGCCGACCTCGTTATGAGTACGCCGAGAATCCAGGTTACAAGCTTCAGTCCAAGGTTCATTCAATAATTCACATAATTCTATGGGTAATAAGCATTATAAGTGGCATTAGTATTTTTTATTACTAATGCAATTATTATATTTCAAGATAAAAGACATCACAAAGAAACAAATTTTTGCACGAATACTTTGCGGCACGAATACTTTTTTAAATTTCCTCTTGACAAATCTGAAATTTGTGTTATTCTGTAGCGATATATATTTATCGCAATCAAATGTAAACGGAGGATATTCAGAATGCACGATTTTATTGAGATACGGGTATAATCATTGTGTGGATTCAACAAGAGTTTAAAATCAAAAAATTAAATACAATTACTTCTCAAATTTTGCATAGTTGTGATTTTGCTATCGTTTATAACTGTGAAGATGGAAGACAGCAATACATACGATTTAATAAGGATCATAAAAATTACACCTGGGACCAAGGTAAAGGTTTCAAATACTTAGAAAATAAAATTAATTGGTTGAAAGCTAATGGCAATAAGTCAAATTTAACCAGAAAAGATAGAGTCGCCATTGACGACTTTATCTTTTCTGGTTAATTGGTTGTATACCTTCTTTTCTGGAATTGTGTGTCTGATTCTGATTTTCAGGCGTGACTTTTTGAGTTATGCTATTGAATTTATTATGATTTTTCTGTTCTTGAATCGGTTCTTGTGTTTTCTTATTCATATTTTCACCTCAATGGATAGTGTGTGTAAAATTTATCATAATATTCATTTAAAAATATAATGCAAGCCCTTTTCTTTCACGTTTTTGCCATCTGATATATGGATCGAGAGGTACCTGACGAATGCTCATATAAGCAGCAAAAGCAGGCCGCCCCTTATAATCATCACATCCTTACTGACTTATACCCCATTTGCTAGCCACGCAGAATGAATGGTATAATCAAACCAACAGGAGGGATTGATTATGTCCAATAAGTACAGTGCAGAATTTAAGGAGCAGGCTGTAAAGCGTGTCTTAGCCGGAGAGTCAGCTACCAAGGTGGCGAGAGATCTTGGCAACAATGCTAACTCGTTATATACGTGGAAGTCCCGATACACAGAACATCCGAAGCTGCCATTTGTCGGGAGCGGTCATCTCCGGGATGAAGACGCCGAAATCTGCAGGATTCATGAGGAATACAGGCATGTATACGGTAGCCGCAAAATGACGCAGGAATTGAACGACCTCCTGAATAAACTGGTAAACCATAAACGCGAGGAACGCATTATGAGAGAAAACGGCATTCATTCCAAAATCACAAAGAAATATAAAGCTACTACGAACTCCTGGCATAATCCATGAATCGGATGGCTATCAGAACCGGAAGCTTATTATCAGGCGCACAGCAATCGTCTGGAAGCCGCATAATGTTTTTATCATAAATTCCTTTAAGAAGAGCCTTTAATAAATGAAAGAAGTTTGAAAGTGCTCTCCGAAGAAAGAAAAGGCAGTAAAACTATGTAAAGAGAGAATTCCTTTCGTTTGGTGTGTCCAAGCGGCGGGGGAAGGGTCATATTGGGTAAATACCTATAAGCACTATAGAATCAAGGGTTCTGCGGTGCTTTTGTTTTGATATGAGGTTATCCAAAGTTATTAAGGGTGGTTTTCCTAGTAAGCAACTTATTCTTGCGTGGGCTGTCATACATCAGGAAGAGCTAATGTAGAATTGGGAGTTATCAAAGTCAGGAAAGCCTTTGAATAGAATTATCCGTTCATATAAGAGGTGTCAGGCATGGACTATTTTCCAGAAATCTAATTATATCAAAGGAAGCTATCTATATGACAAAAGCGGCCGCAACTCTCCATTTGATTCTGATTTTTCCATATGTCCAGAACGAACTGAAGACAGGTCCTGGCAGCGGGCTTTTTTTCTTGGAAAAATCCGGCTGTGGCGGGTTGACAAACAACATAAGATACTGTAAAATACTGAATAACTCAAATAGTTGAGGAAATCTGAAAATAATATTTAGTCTGCCGGGACCTACATAATGCTGAGGCAGTTGGTTCACGGATCTGGCGGGCTGGGAAAAAGGAGAAATAATCATGTTAGAAAAAATGCAGGAACTTATCGCAGACCAGTTGAGCGTGGATGCAGACAGCATCACAGAGGCTTCTTCTTTCAAAGATGATTTGGGGGCAGATTCTCTGGATCTTTATGAATTGATCATGGCTCTTGAGGAAGAGTATGATGTTGAGATCCCTACAGATGATCTGGAAAGCATCAATACTGTAGGTGATGTAATTAATTTCTTAAAGGAGAAGGGTGTAGAATAATCGCTACATCTTTCGTTCGATATACCCGTTTGAGCGAGCTGGGACGGGTGTGGCGGACTGCTTGCATCTTAATGTGATTTACAAAATGTGAGAAATGGTGTGGTTGTTGATAAATTTTTATCGGCAGCCACCATTTCAAAATATGGGGATTTTGTTACACCATCAGCAAAAAAGTGCTGCATGGTGTTGAGGCTCTTAGCGCCACAGAGTGAGAAATTAAGAAATAATGATGGTTTTATGGAGGAAAGAGAGTTATGGGTAAGATTGCATTCGTATTTCCCGGACAGGGTGCACAAAAGGTAGGAATGGGAAAGGAATTTTATGAGTATTCTCCGATTGCAAAAGAAATATTTGATCAGGCAGGGGAAGCGGTAGGACTGGATCTGAAAGCCCTCTGTTTTGAGGAAAATGAAGATATTAATATAACAGAATTTACGCAGGTGGCACTATTGACTACCAGTGTGGCGATCATGGAAGTTCTGAGAGACAAAGGTCTCAAGCCGGATGTGGCAGCGGGACTCAGTCTCGGTGAATACTGCGCTCTTGTAGCGGCGGATTCCATGAGTTATATCGATGCGGCAAAAGCTGTCCGCAAACGTGGTATCTATATGCAGGAAGAAGTTCCCGCCGGCGTAGGCGGCATGGCTGCGGTTATGGGATTGGATGCGCCGCAGATCGAGAAAGCCATCGAGGGCATTGACCAGGTTCAGGTGGCAAATTATAATTGCCCGGGGCAGATCGTTATCTCTGGAAAGAAAGAAGCGGTGGAAGCTGGTGCGGCGAAATGTAAGGAAGCCGGCGCCAAGAGAACCGTTATGCTCAATGTCAGCGGACCATTCCACTCGGATCTTCTGAAAGGGGCAGGTACTAAGCTGGAAGCTGTTTTGAATGAGATCGAGATCGGCGCACCGAAGATTCCCTATGTGGCAAATGTGACAGCGGGTTATGTGACAGAGCAGGCGGATATCCAGCCTCTGCTGGTAAGACAGGTGTCCTCATCTGTGCGCTGGCAGCAGTCAGTAGAAACCATGTCAGAAGACGGTGTGGATACATTTATTGAGATCGGGCCGGGACGTACCCTGGCGGGCTTTAATAAGAAGATTGGAAAAGCCATCGGAAAAGAGCTGACTACATATAGTGTGGGAACGATTGCAGAGATGGATGCACTGCTTGAGACTTTGGCATAAATGGATGGCAAATGGAGGAGAAGTATGTTATTAGAAGATAAGATTGCAGTAGTGACCGGGGCAGGAAGAGGCATCGGCAGAGGCATCGCCCTGGCTCTGGCCAGAGAAGGAGCCATGGTGGTCGTTAATTACAATGGTTCGGCGGACCGCGCCGCAGAGGTAGTGGATACCATCATGGCGGCCGGAGGAAAAGCGGTGTCGGTTCAGTGTAATGTCAGTGATTTTGAGGCGGCAAAGGAGTTCTATGCCGGTATCGTCAAAGAGTATGGCAGGATTGATATTTTAGTAAACAATGCAGGGATCACAAAGGATAATCTGATCATGAAAATGTCGGAACAGGAGTTCCAGAGTGTGATCCAGACCAATCTGGCGGGAACGTTCCATGGTGTTAAATTTGTGACCCGTCCGATGATGAAGCAGAGGAGCGGCAGGATCATTAATATTGCTTCTGTCTCTGGCGTGACAGGAAATATGGGACAGGCAAATTATTCGGCATCGAAAGCCGGAGTGATCGGACTGACCAAGGCGACAGCGAAGGAGCTGGCCTCCAGAAATATTAC
Organism: uncultured Eubacterium sp.; assembly: GCA_910585745.1. Classification (GTDB taxonomy): domain Bacteria; phylum Bacillota; class Clostridia; order Lachnospirales; family Lachnospiraceae; genus Eubacterium_F. Next base: position 4,094 of record CAJUFM010000051.1, read on the forward strand.
GGTAAATGCAGTTGCGCCGGGATTTGTGGAGACGGAGATGACAGAGGTGTTGTCTGATTCTGTGAAGGAAGCTGCTATGGCCACCATTCCTCTTGGAAAATTTGGACAGGTAGAAGATATTGCAGAGGCAGTGGTATTTCTTGCTTCGGATAAGGCAAAATACATAACCGGCCAGGTACTCTGTGTAGATGGCGGTATTGCGATGTAAAAATGGAAGCATAATGATTTAGGAGGATTAAATTCAATGAGCAGACGAGTAGTCATAACTGGAATGGGAGCGATCACACCGATTGGAAATACGGTCGATGAATTTTGGGACAATGTAAAGAAGGGTGTGGTAGGTATCGGTCCGATGACTCAGATCGACACCACCGATTATAAGGCAAAGCTGGCAGCTGAGGTAAAGGACTTTGACCCTAAGGAATATATGGATCCCAAATCAGCGAGACGTATGGAGCGCTTTGCCCAGTTTGCAGTGGCAGCGGCAAAACAGGCTCTGGAAGACAGCGGGCTGGATATGGAAAAAGAGGATCCTTTTTTGGTTGGAACCAGTGTGGGATGTGGGATCGGAAGTCTCCAGTGTACCCAAAGAGAGTATAAAAAGCTGTTAGATAAGGGACCCAACAGGGTATCTCCACTGATGATCCCGATGCTTATCTCCAACATTGCCGCAGGAAATGTTGCGATCCAGTTTGGTTTAAAAGGAAAGAACATTAATATCGTGACAGCCTGTGCCACAGGAACTCATTGTATTGGTGAAGGATTCCGTTCCATCCAGTATGGTGAGGCAGATGTGATGGTTGCCGGAGGCTCCGAGGCGGCGATCACGGAACTTGGAGTAGCTGGCTTTACCAGTATGACAGCCCTGTCCCTTTCGACAGATCCGGCAAAGGCATCGATTCCTTTTGATGTGGACCGCAGCGGCTTTGTGATGGGAGAAGGTGCTGGTATCGTCGTTCTGGAGGAACTGGAGCATGCCCAAAAGCGCGGTGCTAAAATCTATGCTGAGGTGACGGGATATGGCGCTACCAATGACGCCTATCATATTACTTCCCCGGCGGAAGATGGAAGCGGTGCAGCGAAGGCCATGGAATTTGCCATCAAAGATGCAGGGATTAAGCCGGAAGATATAGACTATATCAATGCTCATGGAACCAGCACCCATATGAACGATCTCTTTGAGACAAGAGCCATTAAGCTGGCTATGGGTGAGACGGCTTATCAGTGTAAAGTCAGCTCCACCAAATCCATGGTAGGCCATCTTTTGGGCGCAGCAGGCGGTGTAGAGACCATTGCCTGCGTGAGATCCATCATGGAAAATTATGTACATGTGAATGCGGGGCTGATCAATCAGGATCCAGAATGTGATCTGGACTGTGTGAAGGGAGAAGGCATCGAGACAGAGGTAAAGATTGCGATGTCCAATTCCCTCGGTTTTGGCGGTCACAATGCAACGCTTATCTTCAAGGCTTATGAAGAATGATCCAGATTAAAATATAAAAATTTTACCCGGTGGCGCCATTGGGTGAAAAAGGGAAAAGGCACGTTTTGTGCCTTTTGCCATTTTGTGACAGTTATATATTACTTGTATTTGATAAAAAATTATGATATATATTGAAGGAGGCAGACATGTTATTAGATGTAAATGGTATTAAAGAAATTATTCCACACCGTTATCCCTTTTTATTGGTGGACTGTATTGAGGAGATGGAGCCGGGAGTAAAGGCAGTGGGCTACAAAAATGTGACTGTAAACGAGCCGTTTTTTCAGGGGCATTTTCCGCAGAAACCAGTGATGCCGGGAGTCCTGATTGTTGAAGCACTGGCGCAGGTGGGGGCAGTAGCTGTCCTGAGCCTGGAGGAGAACAAAGGAAAGCTGGCATTCTTCGGTGGAATTGACAAAGCCAAATTCAGAAGGCAGGTCGTACCAGGAGACAGGCTGCGGCTGGAGACAGAGATCATTAAATGCAAAGGGCCGATGGGAGTCGGCAGGGCTGTGGCTACAGTGGATGGAAAGACAGCATGTGAGGCCGAGATAAAATTTATGATAGGTTAACGAATGGAGGAAAAAATGAGAGACTTTAAGCAGTGGGAAGGATTTTCGGGAAGACTTTGGAAGGAAGGCATTGATGTGCGTGACTTCATCCAGAATAACTACAAACCCTATGATGGCGATGAATCGTTTTTGGAGGGACCGACAGATGCCACAGATAAGTTATGGGGCAGGCTGCAGGAACTTCAGAAGGAGGAGCGTCAAAAGGGCGGTGTACTGGATATGGATACAGAAGTGGTATCCTCACTGACTTCCCATGGTCCTGGATATATCAGCGAGGAGCTGAAAGACATGGAGCAGATCGTGGGCCTGCAGACAGATAAGCCGCTCAAACGGGCCTTTATGCCTTACGGTGGGATCCGTATGGCAGAGCAGTCCTGTACGATGTATGGCTATCAGCCCAATGAAAAGCTCCACGAGATCTTTACTGCTTATCATAAGACACACAGCGATGCGGTATTTGAGGTCTACACCCCGGAGATGAAGCGGATGCGTCACAGCAAGATCCTCACCGGATTACCAGATACCTACGGAAGGGGACGGATTGTGGGAGATTACCGGCGTGTAGCGCTGTATGGCATCGATGCTCTGATTGAAGAGAAAGAAAAAGATTTTGCCGGCAGCGAGCGGCGCAGCATGAGGAGCAAGGATTACCGTATTCGTGAGGAGCTGGCGGAGCAGATCAAATCCCTGAAGGGAATGAAAGCGATGGCAGAGATCTATGGCTGTGATATTTCGGAGCCGGCGAAAAATGCCAAAGAAGCCTTTCAGTGGCTGTATTTTGCTTACCTGGCTGCTATCAAGACACAGAATGGCGCGGCTATGAGTGTGGGACGAGTCTCTACTTTCCTAGACATATATATTGAGAGAGATCTGGAAAATGGTACTTTGACAGAGAAGGAAGCACAGGAGCTGGTGGATCATATGACCATGAAGTTCCGTATGGTCAAATTTGCCCGTATTGAATCCTACAACCAGCTTTTCTCCGGTGATCCTGTATGGGCTACCCTGGATGTGGGCGGTATCGGCATGGATGGGCGCTCCCAGGTGACAAAGACCTGCTTCCGTTTCCTCCACACTCTGGAAAATATGGGGCCTTCCCCGGAGCCGAATCTGACGGTGCTCTATTCCTCTCATTTGCCGGAGACATTTAAGAAATATGCTTCCTATATTTCCATCAAGACAAGCTCGGTACAGTATGAAAATGATGATGTGATGCGTCCGGTATGGGGTGATGATTATGCGGTGTGTTGCTGTGTATCAGCGACGGAGACAGGAAAAGAGATTCAGTTTTTTGGGGCGAGAGCTAATCTTGCCAAATGTCTTCTGTATGCCATCAACGGCGGCATTGACGAGAAAAATAAGACGCAGGTGGGGCCAAAATACCGTCCCATCACCTCAGAATACCTGGATTATGAGGAAGTGATGGAAAAATATGAGGAGATGATGACATGGCTGGCACAGACCTATGTAGAAACTCTGAATATGATTCATTACATGCACGATAAATACTATTATGAGGCGTCCCAGATGGCACTGATCGATACGGATGTGCGCCGTACCTTTGCCACCGGCATTGCCGGTTTCTCCCATGTGGTAGATTCCCTCTGTGCCATTAAGTATGCAAAGGTGAAGGTGATCCGGGACGAGGAGGGGCTGGCTGTAGATTATGAGACGGAGGGAGATTTTCCGAAATACGGAAATGACGATCCCAGGGCAGATGAGGTGGCAGTCTGGCTACTGCGTACCTTTATGGGTAAGATCCGCAACTGTCATACTTACCGGGATTCGGAGCCCACGACTTCGATCCTCACCATTACTTCCAATGTGGTATATGGCAAGGCCACCGGTTCCCTTCCTGACGGAAGAAAGGCGGGAGAACCGCTGGCACCGGGCGCCAACCCATCCTATGGTGCAGAGCAGAATGGCTTGCTGGCCTCACTGAACTCTGTGGCGAAACTTCCCTATGAAGAGGCGCTGGACGGCATCTCCAACACCCAGACCATCAATCCGGGAGCTCTGGGGAATACTGAGGAGGAGCGGGTGAAAAACCTCGTTCAGGTGCTGGACGGATATTTTGACCAGGGAGCCCACCATTTGAATGTCAATGTTTTTGGCAAGGAGAAGCTGATGGATGCCATGGAACATCCGGAGAAGGAAGAGTATGCGAATTTTACGATCCGAGTATCTGGTTATGCCGTAAAATTCATTGATCTGACCAGAGAGCAGCAACTGGATGTGATTTCCAGAACCTGCCACGAAAGGATGTAAGAAATTGGGTGAGAGAATCGGAATGGTCCATTCTCTGGAAAGCTTTGGTTCTGCCGACGGACCAGGCGTCCGGTATGTCATATTTCTGAGTGGCTGCCACATGCGCTGCCAGTTCTGCCACAATCCGGACACCTGGGATCTCCGTGCCGGCAGGGAATATACGGCTTCTGAATTGATTCAGACGGCTTTGAGGTACCGCTCTTACTGGGGAAGTGAGGGCGGTATTACCGTCAGTGGGGGAGAGCCTCTGCTGCAGATCGATTTTTTACTGGAGCTGTTTTCCGAAGCTAAGAAAAAGGACATTCATACCACACTGGATACCAGCGGGAATCCATTTACGAGAGAAGAACCGTTTTTTTCAAAATGGAAAGAACTGATGGAGATCACGGATCTTGTCATGCTGGACATCAAGCATATCGATGAGGAAGGGCACCGGATCTTGACGGGGCAGTCCGGTGAGAATATTAAAGAAATGGCGAGGCTGATGTCGGATCTGGGACAGCCCATGTGGATCCGTCATGTACTGGTGCCGGAGCGGAATGACAGGGACGAGTATCTTCAGGAGCTGGCGGCATTTATCCGGGAACTAAAGACCGTGGAGAGAGTGGAAGTTCTTCCCTATCATACCCTTGGGGTTTTTAAGTGGGGGAATTTGAGGATTCCCTATCCGTTGGAGGGGATCGACCCTCCATCGCCGGAGAGAGTGGCTCATGCAGAGCGCATTTTGGGGATAAGGGATTGAGACAGACACTGTCAGGCTGTCAGAAATCATGTGCTAAGAAGCAGGAAGGGGATTCTCATGAAGAAAAAAATAGTTCAGGTAATGGCTGTATTGGGGGGGATCCTGGTGATAGCAGGACTTTATTTTACGATGGTGAAAGCGGGGCTCCCCTATCAGGATCCCACACCAGAAATGGTGGCGCAGTATGAGCGGGACATGGGCATCGGTATGGTTTTGCTGCTGGCAGGTCTGGGGATCGGGATCTTCTGCTTTGTTTATACAGTGATTTGTTTTTTGAGGAAAAAAACAAAGAGCGGCGCCATTAATTTTTTTAAAAAATGTTGAAATCTAAATCAAACAATAGTAAAATAGCATACATATACGATAATAAGTAGGAAAGGACGACGATTATGGAAAAGACAATGGACAAAATTGTGGCACTTGCCAAAGGACGTGGTTTCATCTATCCGGGTTCGGAGATCTATGGCGGACTGGCGAATACATGGGATTATGGAAATCTTGGAGTGGAGCTGAAAAACAACGTAAAAAAGGCATGGTGGCAGAAGTTTATCCAGGAGAATAAATATAATGTCGGTGTGGACTGTGCAATCCTAATGAATCCGCAGACATGGGTGGCTTCTGGTCATCTGGGCGGTTTTTCAGATCCGCTGATGGACTGTAAAGAGTGCCATGAGAGATTTCGCGCAGATCAGCTGATTGAAAATTTTGCAGAGGAAAATGGCATTGAGCTGGATGGCTCTGTGGATGGCTGGGACAATGCAAAAATGGAACAGTTTATCCAGGATAAAGCGGTGCCGTGTCCCACCTGTGGAAAACACAATTTTACGGAGATACGGCAGTTTAACCTGATGTTTAAGACCTTCCAGGGTGTGACAGAGGATGCAAAAAATACGGTATATCTCCGCCCGGAGACGGCGCAGGGAATCTTTGTGAATTTCAAAAACGTACAGAGAACTTCCAGAAAAAAAGTGCCTTTCGGCATCGGCCAGATCGGAAAATCTTTCCGGAATGAGATCACACCGGGGAACTTTACCTTCCGTACCCGTGAGTTTGAGCAGATGGAGCTGGAGTTCTTTTGTGTACCAGATACCGACCTGGAGTGGTTCTCCTACTGGAAAGAATTCTGTATCAAATGGCTGCAGGATCTGGGCATCAAAGAGGAGGAAATGCGGGTTCGCGACCATGACAAAGAGGAGCTTTCCTTCTACAGCAAAGCTACCAGTGATATCGAGTTTTTATTCCCCTTTGGATGGGGTGAGCTCTGGGGCATCGCAGACCGTACTGATTATGACCTGACCCAGCACCAGAACACCTCTGGCGAGGATATGAGCTATTTTGATGACGAGCGGAAGGATAAATACATACCCTATGTCATTGAGCCCTCCCTGGGTGCAGACCGTGTTACCCTTGCTTTTCTCTGCAGTGCCTATGATGAGGAAGAACTGGAGGGCGGTGATATGCGTACAGTTATGCATTTCCATCCGGCTCTGGCTCCGGTGAAGATCGGCGTGCTGCCACTGTCTAAAAAACTGGGCGTGGGGGCAGAAAAGGTATTTGAAGAGCTGAGTAAATACTACAACTGTGAGTATGATGACCGTGGAAATATCGGCAAACGTTACCGCCGTCAGGATGAGATCGGAACCCCCTTCTGCATTACCTATGATTTTGATTCGGAAGAGGACGGGATGGTAACCGTGCGCGACCGTGATACCATGGAGCAGGAAAGGATTAAGATCGCAGATCTGAAAACTTATTTCGAGGATAAATTTACTTTCTAAACATAAAAGCTTTGGATTTTCTTTCAGTGCAGCGGCGATGATAAGGGGATCCGATGCTTTGTTTTTCAGGAGGATAGGATGCAGGATACGGATGTCTCCCGCGATGGGAAAGAAATGGATAAAAAATACCCTTTTGGATTTCTTGTGTTTATAAATCTTGCCATACTGCCGGTCTGCTTTGTGCTGGATGTCATATTTGTGGATCTTAATGATTATGTGATTCTGGTCCCCATTTATCTTCAGCTGGTGCAGGTGTGGATGAATTATTTATATACCCATGGGGGGAGACGTATGCTGCTGCTGGATGGGATCTCCTTTTTGGTGGCAGCATTTGGAGTTTGGATGATGATTCAGAACTATGACTATATATACAGCAATTATCCGGCGAGAGAAGTTCCTGTCGTATCGGTTTATGTTGTGCTGCCCTGGCTTGTTTTTGAATTCATTATGATTGCTGTTATACAGCTCCGGTACTACCAGATCAAAAGAAAGAAACTGTTATATGGGATCCTGCTGGCAGGGATCTTTGGTTTTCTCTGCTTTGGTGGAGCGTATTTGTATGCCCTTTTTGGTTCTTTTCCTTATGAAGGTGCATCCGTGTATGTATATGACGGTCAGGTGATCGAAGATCATGGCAATTATGAGGCATATATTACATTGTCTAAAAAGGTTGTTATGCGCGACAGGGGAAAGAAACTATTCACTCTCACCAAGAAGGATATGGGACTCTGGCCAGAGCAGATCGCCCTGGGAGATGAATATTTTTATGTATGTGGCAGGAATGGGGAGTGGGAGAGTGAGATTATTAAGCTGGACTATAAATCCCGGATCATATCAAGAAAAAAAATGAAAACTGAAACGGAGTCTCTTGTGTGCCGGGAAGGAGTGCTGTATATCGGGAGCGGGATCGACACAGGGACGACGGAGGGATCCTATGTGGATCACTATCTGGCAGAAGAGGATTTTGAAACAGGAGAACCGAAAGCCTGTGAAGCGGATGCCCAGGGAATATTCCGCCTGGGAAATACCGTTCTCTATGATCATGGCTACAGGGGCTTTTCGACAAATCCAAGGATTCCGCAGCACTCTGGGTGCGATCATTATTACATATATTCCTATGAGGATGAGTACACCACCCGGTGGGCCAGGATGGTAAAAGACAGACTGGAGGAAGAAGGGCTGCTGAACCGGTATCATATGTCAGTCAATGAGTATCAGCAGGGAAAAAGGATATTCGGGATTATAAACGTGTATGCATCATCCTTTATGGGAGTGCCTAATATCGTTCATAAGACAGGCATCTCTTACCAGATCGATTGTGAAAGAGAGACCATAGAGGACTGGAAGGACTGGGGGGATGTCTGGATGATCCGGAATTCCGCAGACTGTGTGGTATACCAGGATAAGATTCAGATCATGCGGGAGAACCTTCTTATGGGAGAGAAGGAATGTCTGGCGGAATGTGAAGATGACAGGGGAACTTCCTATGAAATATGTGGTGATCATCTGGGATATTACGAGGGGGAAAAGAGAATATGGGTGAGATGGAATAAAGATACTTTTTAATAATATGAAAAAATACTTGCAATAAATTTGTAACTATGATAGGATAATAACCACGATAACAAAATAAAAATTAGAAAGGAGGTGGACGATATGATCAGAACAATAAAAACAACAAATCATGCTCATTTGACAAATGGCACAACTTTTATCAGAAATCTTATCGTCCAGCCTCCTGTTACCAGGGCTTAGCGGGGAGAGAATTTTTCTTTGCTTTGTAAATAAATAGAAGAGCTTGGACGTAATGACGGGATTTCTGAGGAATATCAGAAATCCCGTTTTTCTATTTATGCAAGATAAAGTCAAATAATATGTTTGTTGTACAGACATCATTTGCAGAGAGAGGAGAGAACAATGAGCAAGAAGTCAGAGAAAGACAAAAGACTTGGGTTTTGGGAAACATTAAAAAATAATTTTTATGCTCTGGGGTTTGTGTGGTCCATGAGTAAAAGTTATGTGATCCATGCATTTTTTAGCAATGCTATCGGTTATTTTATCTGGGTGTTTTACAGTGCCTATTTTATCCGTTATATCATTCAGGCAGTGACAGAAGGCGGGACTGTTTCCACAGTGTATTTTTATATCGGTATGGTGTCAATGCTTATGTGTGTGCTCATACTTTATGACAGATATGTGGACCGGGTGGTGAGACCCCTCAAAGAGGTGGAACTGTATCAGAGAATGTATTCGGTATTTTACCATAAGGCGGAAAATGTAGAGCTGGAGTGTTTTGAGGATACAGAGTTTTACAACCGCTATACCATGGCGGTGGACCAGGCATGTGAGAAGATGACGAAAATCGTCTGGGAGATGACTAACATCATCTGTGCTGCTGTTGCAGGGATCTCTACTTATGTACTAATGTACCGGATGGATCCCAGAATGCTGTTGTTTGTATTGTCACCCATCGTGGGATCTTTTGTATTTGGGACGATAATGAATAAGCTGAATTTTGCAATATACCGCGAGGTGACGCCGGATAACCGGAAGACAGAGTATGTAAACCGGGTGATGTATCTGGGGGAATATGCAAAAGAAATGCGGCTTTCTAATATATTCCAGGTACTGAAGCGCACCTATGAGGAAGCAGTGGCACACCGGATCCAGGTGGTGAAATCTTACATAAGCAGACTGATCCCCAGCGCGTTTCTGCAGTTTTATTTGTCTTATATCATTATTTTTGAGGGCCTTTTGCTGTATGGAGCCTATCAGACAATGGTGGTACACCGGCTGAGCCTGGCGGATCTGTCAATCCTGTCCAGTATGATGGTGACCGCGTCATGGATCCTTGTGCGCATTGGCAACTCCATGATGTCCTGCAGCCAGAATGGGATGTTTGTATACAATATACGAACTTTTATGTCCTACGAAGAGAAGATTCCGGAGGATGCCAAGGGAGATCTGCCGGACCGGGAGATTAAAAGTATCGAATTTTGTCACGTATCTTTTTCCTACCGGGGAGGAAAAGAGGTGATTCACGATCTTTCATTCAAGATTGGAAAGAATGAATCTGTGGCGCTAGTAGGGCACAATGGAGCTGGCAAAACCACGATCCTAAAATTGTTGTTCCGTCTCTATGACCCGGATGCGGGGGAGATCCTTGTGAATGGCAGGGATATCAGAGAGTATGATCTGGAGGCATATCGGAATTTATTTGCGGCGGCATTCCAGGATTATAAGATTTTTGCCTACAGTGTCATGGATAATGTCCTGATGGAACGTCAGGTGGAGGATCCGGAAACTGTGACTGTGGAGGCATTGAAGCGGGCAGGGGTTTATGAGAAGGTGATGAGCCTTCCCCAGGGAATCCACACGATGCTGACCAAAGAATTTGAGGAGGAGGGGGCGGTACTCTCCGGCGGTGAGTACCAGAAGATCGTCGTGGCAAGGGCTTTTGCCAACCCAGCACCAGTCAAGGTGTTTGATGAGCCATCCAGCGCCCTGGATCCCATCGCCGAATACGATCTGTTTCAGGCAATCCTGGAAGAGAGCCGGGATCATATCATGTTTTTTATCTCTCACCGACTGTCTTCGGTAAAGGATGCGGATATGGTATATATGCTGGAAGAGGGACGCCTGATTGAGCAGGGGACCCATGAGGAGCTGATGGGGCAGAATGAGAAATATGCCCGGATGTACCAGATGCAGGCGAAGAATTATCAGCCGGAGGAATCAGATTTGGAGGTGGAATGGGATGCGATCGGATAAAAAAATGAAGCTTTCGTTAAGAAAGACTTTTGCCAATACATGGTTTATGACCAGATTGATCTTTCAGGCCTCGCCTCTTTATGGTACTATGTTGATATTTGAAAAGATCCGGCACAGTGGTCTGATCTTTGTGGAGCATACACTGGGTATTGGATTTGTACTGGAGGCGGCGGAGTTTGGGAAACCATTTCGGGAAGTACTGTATTTTATGCTGTTCCTGTTCGGTCTCCTGGCATTTTCTGGTTTATATTCTGCTGTTTTCAACTCCGTGGTGGCAGAGATCTGTATGCCAAAGATTGAAAAGAAGCTGAAATTCCTGTTATATGAAAAGGCGGGGAGCCTGGATATTGCCTGTTATGACGATCCGGAATATTATAATGAATTTGTGCTGGCAGTGTCGGAATCAAAAAATTCCATTGACCGTACAGTGAATCTTATCGGTATGCTGGTTTCCGGACTTGTAATATTTTTTAGTTATGGTACATATTTTCTTCTGAAAGATTCTGCCTCGGTCCTCTTTGTGCTGGTGTCTTTTGTGGGAAGTTTTCTGATCCACAGCATCGCCAATAAGATCCGGTTCCGGCTGAATCTTAAGATCAATCCGCTGAATAAAAAGAGGCAGTATGTACACCGTGTTTTTTATCTCAGTGCTTATGCCAAAGAACTCCGTCTCAACCGGAAAGTTTCGGGAAGGATGCACAGGGATTTTGAAGAGACAAACAAGCAGATCTACCAGTGTCAGAAAGAAGAGAGCAAGAAGCTGTGGCTGTTGAACTTCTTGACGGGGTATGTGTTCAGTGATTTTATTTTCGACGGTATTTATCTGGGATATCTGGTATTCCAGGCAGCGGTCAGAAAGGCACTTTCTTTTAGCAGTTTGGTAGTACTGTACAATTCCGCAGGAAGTTTGAGAAATGGACTTAGGATTTTGTCAGATCTTCCTCCCACGGCGGTGGAAACGGCCCTTTATGTAGAAAAGATCCGGAATTTTCTAGCCTATGAGACTAAAGTAGTGAGCAAGAAGGATCTGCCTATGCCGGAAGAGATCGGAGAGATCCGGTTTGAAGATGTGTCCTTTGCCTATAATGAGAAAGATGGGGATATTATCCATCGGGTTTCCTTTTCCATTGCGCCCAGAGAAAAAATTGCCCTTGTGGGATATAATGGTGCTGGAAAGACTACACTGATCAAGCTTCTGATGCGTCTATATGATCCCACAGAGGGAAGAATTCTTCTGAATGGTGTAGATATACGAAACTATGACCTGGCACAGTACCGCAGCAGGATGGGGACCGTATTTCAGGATTATCAGATTTATGCCGCCACGGTTGCTGAGAACGTGGTGATGGATGAGGTGCCTGCCCAGGCAGATGTAGTGCCCGCCCTTCGGCAGAGTGGATTTTATCCGAGGCTCCAGTCCATGAAGAATGGTGTGGATACTGGACTGACCAGAGAATTTGATGAGGAGGGCACGAACCTTTCCGGCGGAGAGAGCCAGAAGCTGGCAGTGGCGCGGGTGTTCTATAAGGATTGTGACTGGATCATCCTGGATGAGCCTTCCAGTGCGCTGGATCCAATTGCGGAATACCAGCTGAATATTTCTATGGCAAAGGCGTCGGAGAACAAAAGTGTCATATTTATTTCCCACCGCCTTTCCACTACGAGACATGCGGACCGGATCCTTATGCTGGAAAAGGGCAGGATCATCGAGGCGGGAACCCACGATTCCCTCGTTGCCAGGGATGGAAAGTATGCTCAGATGTGGCAGGCGCAGGCGAGTAAATATGTGTGAGTTCTGAACTTCGGACTGGCTCGGTGGCGCCAGTCCGGAGGTTCAATTGGCATCTCCGGGCTAAGACAGGATATTGCAACTATTATGCAAGAAAGTACATTCCTTTCTGTGCACAGGAGGATTATGATATAATCAGAATATAGAGTTTGTGTCTGCGCGCTGCCTGCCACAAACATCGTAAGAACTTTAGGTCTTTTTATGCAGCAAAAAGCAGCGCAGAAATGAGGAATTTATGAAAGAAAACCGATTGCCATCCCGGGTGCTTCAAATGCTGAAGCCGGAGGGGATTGGTACAGATGATATTTTGGATGTGTGTCCCATGGATTTATCGGACAACTGCGAATATATCAGTGGGTATCTGTTTTTGACGGCAGACAGGCTGGGGATCGTGACCAGCGGACCCATTGGGAACCGCGTGCGTTATTTCCGGGGTACAAGGACAAAGGATATGGATTATAGTGAGGATACGCTGGACTATGCTTACCGGCTCCTGCCTCTGGAGGAGACTTCCCATATGCGGATCGAGAGACAGGTTGCTACCAATCTGGTGACAGTATTCCGCGGGGAGGTACCGCTTCGTATCGGGGCGCTGACCAATCTCTATCTGGAGCAGATGAATCTTTTTCTAAAGAGCTACCGCAAGTTGAAAAAATATCCCGATGCGGCAGATGAGGTGGAGGCTTCGGCAGAGGTGCAGGAAGAACAGGCAGAATATTGTCCGGTGTGCGGTACTATGTACCCGGATCCCAAGCGGAAGATCTGCCCGAAATGTATGAATAAAAGGTCTATTTTTACCCGGACCATGGGGTACTTTTTCCGGTATAAATGGAAATTTATCACATTGTTTTTCTGTTATTTTGCGGCGGCGGGACTGAATCTGGTCTGGCCTTATCTCAATGGTACTATTTTGTATGATAAGGTGTTGAAGATGGATAACGGCTTTTTAAAGCAGTTTGGCATAGCTGGGGAGTATGGGCTGGCTCTGCTGCTTCTGGTAACAGTGATGGTGCTGTCGAAGCTGGTGCAGCAGGGGGTAGCACTGGTACAGGGAGCCCTGATGGCACAGGTTGTGGCTTCCACGATCCGGGATATGAAGCAGGATGTATTTTCTTCTATGGGGAATCTTTCCATCGGCTTTTTTACCAGTAAGCAGACAGGAAGCCTGATGACCAGAGTGCTCAGTGACGCAGACCGTGTGACAGATTTTTTCCTGGATGGATTTCCTTACATATTTGTACATGGATTTACGATCATCGCCTCCTTTACGGTAATGTTCCGGCTCAACTGGCAGATGGCACTGGTGGCATGTGTTCTTTTACCGCTTCTGGTGATCATGAGTGTGAAACTCAAGCCAAAATTGTGGAGTCTGTTTGGGAGACGCCACCGGGCAGAGCGGACGGTTAACAGCCGTGTCAATGATAACCTGACGGGAGCCAGGGTGGTGAAGGCCTTTGGGCAGCAGGAGCAGGAAAATGCCCGCTTTGAGGGACCAAATGATCATCTGAGGGATGCGGAGGTCCGCATCGTTAAATATAATAACCGGTTTACCATACTTTATAATCTGGTACAGGAAGTCTCCAACATCTGGGTATGGATCCTGGGAGTGATCCTCCTTTTGAATACCGGAAGTGTGGAGCTGGGTGTACTGATCACTTTTGTGGGGTATGTGGGACAGCTGAATGGGCCGATGAACTTTTTCTCAAGAGTATTCCATATGTGGTCCAACAGCATCAATGCAGCCCAGCGTATGTTTGAAATTATGGATGCCGTACCGGAGATCCAGGAGATCGAAAAACCTGTCCACATGGCTGACCCGAGAGGGGAGATCAGGCTGGATCATGTGACTTTTGGATACGATATCAATAATCCGGTACTTAAAGATATCTGCCTTCATGTGAAAGAAGGAGAGATGCTGGGCATTGTGGGACGTTCCGGCGCCGGGAAAACGACACTGGTAAATCTTATCTCCCGGCTGTATGATACCAATGAGGGAAGCATTTCCCTGGATGGTGTGGACGTCAAAGAGATCGCCTTCCATGATCTCCGGAGAAATGTGGCGATGGTATCCCAGGACACTTATATCTTTATGGGAACGGTAGCGGATAATATTGCCTACGCCAATCCGAATGCTACAAGGGCGGATATCATTCAGGCGGCAATGCTGGCCAGCGCCCATGAATTTATCTCCAATATGCCGGACGGCTATGATACGGTGATCGGAGCTTCCGGAAAGGATCTGTCCGGCGGAGAGAAGCAGCGTATTTCTATCGCCCGGGCGATCCTGGCGGATCCTAAGATACTGATCCTGGATGAGGCGACCGCAAGTGTGGATACAGAGACGGAGAAGGCCATCCAGAAATCCCTGGATTATCTCGTGAAGGGGCGGACCACATTGTCCATCGCCCATCGTCTGTCAACCCTGCGGGATGCAGACCGTTTGGTAGTCATTGACGACGGAAAGATCGTGGAAGAGGGGACGCATCGTGAACTGGAAGCCCTGGGAGGCATTTATTTTAAGCTGATGGAGCTTCAGACCAAATCCCTGGCACTGAAAGGAGAGATGTAAAATGGCAGAAGAATTTAAGATAGAGCAGATGGAGAAAGAAGTAGAAGAAATGACAGCACTCCGTTATCTGACAAAGGAAAATGCAGTATTTCAGAGAACAGAGGGTGGATTTGTCAGCCTGGAATATGACGGGAAAAAATGGGACCGGGTGCAGGTGATCCGCCTGTTTCCCTTTACCGAGCCGGATCAGTTTATTTCCATCCGGACAGTGGAGGAACGTTCCAAGGAGATCGGAGTGATCGCGGATATGAAACAGGTGTCAAAAGATACCAGGAAGATGCTGGAGCAGCAGCTGAACCTTCATTATTTTACGCCGGTGATCCAGAAGATCGTGGACATCAAAGACGAGTACGGCTACGCATATTTTCATGTAATGACGGACCGTGGAGAGTGCCGGTTTACGATCAATATGGGGGGGAATGCCGTGGTGCGCCTGATGGACAGCAGGCTGCTGATCACGGATCTGGATGAAAACCGATTTGAGATACCGGATGTATTCCAGCTGTCCCAGAAAGAACAGCGGAAGCTGGATCTGTTCCTGTAAATGCTATGTTTCTGAATGGAGGTAGTGTGAAAAATAAGCTCGATAGCTAATTTTTCACACAACTATTTGTGAGAAGAACCTTTGGTTCTTTGGAGCGCTCACAAATAGTATTGATGACAGACGAGAAATTGCCTTCGCGAATTTCTCCTCGTCTCGTCGCATACGCTCCTGAATGGAGGTAGTAATGATATTACAATTTAATCTGCCAGAATCGGCAGCTTCCTGTATCCAGCTGGAGCAGGGAGAACGAATATATTATACCGTTCCCTTTGATGTGGCAGAGGACAGCAGATGGTTGCCAGACTCTTATCTGGCAGTCAGCACGAAACATCTCTGGGTGATCCAGAAGGGGGAACTGAGAGAAAAGATCCGTCTCACGGAGTGCCGGAATGCCCGGGCGGAGGCGAAGATCGGCTGCGGACTTCTGGTGCTGGAACACAACGGAGTAGAGCGGTACATCGTACAGTATTCGGCAAAACATCTGTCCCGGTATGCCTATGTGGCGCGTGGGATCAATATATTGATCTCGGGCAGGGAGGAAGAGGTTATCAGCAATGAATATGAAAAGATCTGCCCTGACTGTGGGCGGGCTATACCGGGCACCAGATATTGTCCCCATTGTTCTAAAGAGGGCGGTTTCTGGAGGAGCTTTCTGAAAATGTCAGCTCCCTACAAGAAGAATTTTGTGGGTATTATCATTTTGATGATTCTGGCTGCAGTGGTGACACTGCTAAATCCTGAAGTACAAAAACATCTGGTGGATGACGTGCTTACAAATGGCAGCGGAAGTATGGGCGTGGCATTTACCTGTCTGGGTATCATGTTTTTCCTGAGTGTGGGTATCGTGGTGATCAATATACTGAAAAGTTATTACTGTACGGTTTTGGGGGCAAAGATCGCCAAGGACCTGCGGGAAAAGCTTTTCGCCAAGATCCAGATCCTTTCCCTGAGTTTTATCAATGACAGACGGCCGGGAGAGTTGATGAACCGGATCGTTTTCGATACGGGAAAGATCCGGGACTTTATGGAGCGGACTTTCTGCAATATGTTTACGGTATGTTTTATCTTTGTCTGCGATATTATCTTTATGCTGACACTCAGTGTAAAACTGTCGCTTTTTAGCTTTGTTTTTATTCCTTTTGCGGTAGTGATCACCTATCTTTTTCGTAAAAATATCCATCGCCGGTTTCATCTGCAGTGGAAAAAAAGTGATGATGTCAACAGCAACCTTCAGGACGTCATATCGGGAATGCGGGTGGTAAAGTCCTATGGAAAAGAAGAGGCAGAGAAGAGCAAGTTTAATTATCTCGCCGAAGAATTCTGCCATGTGCAGAAGAGAAATGAAGTATTCTGGGCGGTATTTTTTCCAGGAGTAAATTTTCTGATGGGTGCCGGCGTGTTTCTGGTGATTTATTTTGGTGGTATAGATGTGCTGCAGGGTGAGATGACCACCGGGGAGCTGTTGCAGTTTATAACCTACACCCAGCTGCTGTATCAGTACCTGAACTGGATGACTAGTATGCCAAGAGATCTAATGAATCTTATAAGCAGTATTGAGCGTATCAATGACGTGATGGCGCAGGAACCTTTTATTGAGGATGTGGAAGATCCAGTGGAACTGGATGTAGAAGGTGAGATCGAATTTCGCCATGCCACCTTTGGTTATAAATCCTATCAGCCGGTGCTGGAGGATCTGAACTTAAAGATCCATAAGGGAGAGATGATCGGCATCGTCGGTGCTTCGGGAACCGGAAAATCTACGCTGATCAACTTGATCATGCGTCTCTATGAGGTGGACGACGGAAATCTTCTGGTGGATGGTCACGACATTAAAGAGATCAAGTCGGACCGTTTTCATTCCCAGATCGGTGTGGTGCTGCAGGAGACCTTTCTGTTCTCTGGAACGATCTTGAATAACATCCGTTTTTCCAGACCGGATGCCAGTTATGAAGAGGTAGTCCGGGCGGCGAAACTGGCAAATGCCCATGACTTTATCTGCAAGACGCCGGACGGTTATAATACTTATGTGGGAGAAAAAGGTTACAGTCTCTCCGGCGGGGAGCGGCAGCGTATTGCCATAGCCCGTGCCATCCTGAATGAACCAAGGCTTCTCATCCTGGATGAGGCCACAGCGAGTCTTGATACGGAGAGTGAATTTATGATCCAGAAGGCTCTGGAGCGTCTTACGGAGGGGCGGACGACCTTTGCTATCGCCCACCGGCTGTCAACGCTGCAGAATGCGGACCGTCTCATCGTGATCGACGGCCACCAGGTGGCAGAGGTAGGATCCCATGAAGAGCTGATCAGGAAAGGTGGAATCTACTACCGTCTGGTAAAAGCACAGCTGGAGATGCAGGGATAAGAGCCGTTGTGCCGTAATGAATCGTTATGCTGCCAGTCAGCTCACATAGATTTTATACCAAACGCAAAAGGGGCTGTCGGTTAATACCGATTTTTAAACTCTAAAACTTAAAATACGAATCTCCCATAGAAATCAGTGTTTTTCACACATGATCTTCTGCGGGAGATTCGTATTTTTTCTTTTCTATATGTATTTTGGGGCGCAAAAGACCCTCAACTGCATTTTCCAAAACACTCTTTTTCTAAGCAGCCTTTTCTTCGGTTTTTCCTTCAAATTTTTTGATTTCATCATGAAGAAAACGATGATATTTATTTATATTTCTTCCAATCGCATACAGCATGAATTCCTTATATACTTTTTCGGATGTCCGGTAGTTGAACCGGCGGAAGCTGTCGTTTTCTTTGATATCTCCAAAATGTCCTTCTGTTTGTATGGAACGGATTTGCCGATTTAGAATCCCTTTCTCACTTTGGATGTTTGCATGAGATTCTTCTTTCAGGGTTTCCCATTGTTCGTTGATCTTCATGACTTTATTTTTCCCGGCGCCTTTTTCAGCATTATATTTATATAGACACTTGGCTTTGTGTTCACAGCCACTGCAGTCTGCACATCCATACACCTCAAAAGTCTGTGTGTAACCTGCCTGTTCTCTGGTCTCTGTACGGATATGATGTAATTCTCTTCCGTCATGACAAATATAATACAATTCACCCTCAAACACCTGCGTTTTCATGTTATAATATTTTCCGATATCTTTTGTATAAGCACGTGTTTTCCGTTTTTCATGATCCTGCAGCTTGATGTAACTGGAG
>CAJUFM010000052.1 GCA_910585745.1 uncultured Eubacterium sp.
TTCTGAAAATTGTTTGAATTTTCAGGGTTGTTTCACTGTTCAGTTATCAAGGTTCATTATTCGCCTGGCACCATATGTTTTCTTTTCTCCAAAAGTTTCTTTGGCGCGCCAGCAAATAGTATTTTATCAAAACTTTTTGCATTTGTCAACACTTTTTTTATTTTTCTTAAAAATATTTTTCATATGCAAGTGATGATAAACGGAGAAGGAGGGATTTGAACCCTCGCGCCGCTATTAACGACCTACTCCCTTTCCAGGGGAGCCCCTTCAGCCACTTGGGTACTTCTCCATGCTGAAATTATTTTCTTTATTAAATTATGGTGCAGATATAAAACATCTACACTTAAACGGAGAAGGTGGGATTCGAACCCACGGCCCCTTTCGGAGTCACCGGTTTTCAAGACCGGCTCCTTAAACCACTCGGACACCTCTCCAAATGCTGCTTGAATAGTATAACAAAATTGTACAAACTTGTCAATGACTTTTTTCCATCAATTTTGTATCGCTTTCAGCTTCTATAATTTTAGCATAAAACCATCCCTTTGTCACCTTCTTAAAAATAGCTTAGCGGCCCAGGAGAAAACAGGATACAGATTCGCGCCGTTGAACTAAGACAAAACCTCCAAACTGGCACTTTGCAATACCGGTCTGGAGGTTTAAAACACCTTAGGCTATCCCTCTGTTATTTTATTTTTACCTTCTTAACAGAACTATAAGAACCATAGTACTTTTTACCCTTCGCATCTGTTTTATAGGCACGGACCTTTACATAATAGGTTCCTTTTTTCAATTTCTTTAAAGTAACAGATGTTTTCTTTGTAGAAAGTTTTTTGGTTTTACTGAATTTCTTGTTCGTTGCGTATACTACTTCGTATCCAGCCGCATCCTTTACCTTCTTGATAACTAATTTAGCCTGCTTTTTCTTTCCCTTTTTCAAAGATTTGATCTTTGCCTTTGCAACTGCCACCACCGTCTTCTTATCCTCAGAAATAGTTGGAGGTGTCGTCGGCACTACTGGAGGAATTGGTGTATTGATCACCGGCGGAACAACTGGAGCAGTCACTACCACATGGCAGGAAGCCTGAATACCAGAGCCATCCTGAGCCTGTACCGTGACCGTCGCTTCTCCCGCCTTTACTGCTGTGATCTTTCCTGTTGCATCTACGGTAACAATATCCGGGTTTGCAGAAATCCAGCTCAGCTCCTTATTCGTTGCATTGTCCGGGCTGACAGCCGCTGTCAGCTGACTGGTCTGGCCTGCCAGGATTGTGAGCTGGCTGACGTTTAGAGAAAGTTTTTCTACCGGAATCGTTTTTTCTGTAAATCTCCAGTGGTCAAATTTAAATAATTCTCCCTCTCCGCCTTTAAAAACCATGTAAAGATCATGCACTCCAGTAACACTTTCCACTTTTGTCGTAAATTCCTTATAAACCTCTGGGTCTCCAGTACCCTTCACCGTAAGAGCACCCAGCAGAGGTCCATCCTTTTCATCCAAATGCAGCTCGATGGTGCCAGCTTCCGTCTGATCGTCAAGTTCACTGGAAACGCTTGCAGTAAAATCAACAGCACCTTCCGAACCAAAATCTACACTTTCAAGCTTCAAATAATCTTCGTTTTCAATCTCGCAGAGGTTGATTCCACCCTCGCTGCAGGCTTCGGATTCAAGTCCGCTTCCCCAGGCCAGGGTCTCAGCCTCTACTCTCTGGAATGGATTGAGGTGATCAATCGCCTCCACACCAGCATCGGTAAATCGGAACTCCGGAATGGTTCCGTCCTCATTGT
Organism: uncultured Eubacterium sp.; assembly: GCA_910585745.1. GTDB lineage: Bacteria > Bacillota > Clostridia > Lachnospirales > Lachnospiraceae > Eubacterium_F. The sequence goes on from CAJUFM010000052.1 coordinate 1,783, forward strand.
AGGTAAACTCTTCCACTGCTACAGAGCGGCGATACCCACTTCCTCCTGGCAGTTTTCCGGTATGATAAAAGAAATAAGAATGTCCTTTAAAATCTATGATTCCCGGATGGTTGGTAAAGCTTCCGCTGTCTTTACCATCATATGTATTATTCATGATCATTCCCTGGTAAGTCCATGGTCCTGTGGGACTGGTGCTGGTGGAATAGTCGATCCGCTCCGGAATACCATTTGCAGCGTATATCATATAATAGAGATCCCCGCGTTTGTAAAACCATGGAGCCTCCTCAAACAGTGTCCACCGATAATCTTTTGATCCCGTTCTTACCCCAAACTGCTTCTGCACATCTGCAATTTTATCTTCCGAAAGATTTTGTCCCGACAGTTTCCATGTAATCGTGTCACCGTCAGTCTCTATCATATTTTCTTTCAGTTTTGCACAATTCAGATCAGGATTTCCCCAGTATATATATGCCTGATCGTCCTCATCAACAAATACAGTGGGATCGATACCGCCACCTTTGATCAGCGGTTTATCAAGAGGATCAGTAAAAGGTCCTGTGGGGCTGTCGGCAACAGCCACACCAATCACAGAGGCACCGCTCTTCTCATTCACAGGTACATATAGATAGAATTTCCCATCTCTTTCCACACACTGTGCGGCCCAGGCAGAGTTTTTCTTTGCCCAGCTAAAATCCGAGTAGGATAATACAGTTCCGTGATCCGTCCAGTTCACCATATCTTTCGTGGAGTAACATTTCCAGTCATCCATGGTATAAAAATTCCCAATCGTGTTATCCTCATCATGTGAAGTATACACATACACGGTGTCGCCATAAACCATCGGCGCCGGATCTGCCGTGTAAACGTTCTGAATGATCGGGTTGTCTGCTTTTGATACATCGGAGATCAGCAGCACCGACAAACAGGCTGCCACTAATGTACCCGCAGCTTTGATTAGTTTTTTCCCTTTCAGTTTCATCATATTCCTCCATTCTTGTTTATTCATACGATAAATGTTATAATATGTTATTATACAATACTTATACGAAAATTGCAATCACAGATAAAAAATCATTTGATCAATTGTCAGATTTAGGAGGTGTAGATATCATGATCAAAACGATATATGTAGGGTACCAGGCACCGCATCCAGAGAATTTCTCCTATCACCGCGATACCTCCGCCAACGAATGGCTTTTGATACATACACTAACACCCGCCGAATTTTTTGTCAGTGGCAAATGGAAGATCTACCCCGAAAACCAGATTATCCTTTACCCTCCACATGCCAGCGCAGATTACCGCGCCTGCAATGGTCCCTATAAAAACAACTGGATGACTTTTTATACTGATGAAAAATATATTATACAGACAACAATCCCTTTTAATATACCCATACAGATCAGCTGCGCGGATTCTTTCCATCATCTGTTTCACTTGCTGGCGATAGAAAATTATTTTGATTATGAATACAGAGAGCAGTCCATCGGACATTTATTCCATTTGCTGTTTGATAAGCTATCGGAAGCCCGCCATAACAGCTCTTCCGTCCAAAGCAGGGAAAATCTGCTGGCCCTCAATCTGGAGATCCAGAGCAATCCAGGCTTTCAGTGGAGTGTTCCCTATATGGCAAAACGGCTGAATATCAGTCCTGGTTACATGCAGTCCCTTTACCGGAAAACTTTTGGAATATCCTGTATGGAAGATGTATTTAACAAGAGAATAGAACTGGCCAAGGACTACCTCGCCCACAGCCAGTACACGATCACACAGATTGCAGAATTGTGTGGATATCAGAGTTCAGAGCATTTCTTCCGCCAGTTCCGGCGCCTGACATCCACGACGCCCTCCAATTACCGTCAAAAGGTCCGGGGAGAAGAAATGCCGGGGCGGTTCAATGATACAAATTTAAATTAGCTTGGTGACAGCACTAATCTGAACCAAGCTTTAATCCTGGAACTGCGTTCAGATCCCAGCCGTCACGCTTTCCGTTTATAAAATCATAATAACCTGCTGCTCCGATCATGGCAGCATTGTCCGTACAAAACACAGGCTCCGGATAGTACAGTTGATACTTTCTCCGGGTACACTGTTCTTCCATCTTCCGGCGCAGCCCTTTATTGCAGGCGACACCTCCTGCCATTGCCACTTTATGGATCCCATAATTCTCTGCTGCCAGCATCGTATGGTCCACCAGCACATCCGTCACGGCCTCCTGGAAAGAGGCGGCAATATCTGCCTGGGAATATTCTATCCCCTTCATTTTACAACCATTTATATAATTCAGCACTGCTGATTTTACTCCACTGAAACTAAAATCATATGGCGCCCCTTCCACAGAAGCACGGGGAAATTTTATCGCCTCCGGATCTCCCTGCACAGACAGGTCATCAATCTTTGGACCGCCGGGATATCCAAGCCCGATGGAACGCGCCACCTTATCAAACGCTTCTCCCGCAGCATCATCTCTTGTCCTTCCAATGATCTCATATGTTCCATAATCTCTTACGATCACAAGATGACTGTGTCCCCCGGATACCACCAGACATAAAAACGGCGGTTCCAGATCTTTGTGGCAGATGTAGTTGGCGGAAATATGCCCTTCTATGTGATGAACCCCGATCAGCGGTTTGTCAGCTGCATAGCTGATCGCCTTCGCTGTTCCCACTCCCACCAGAAGAGCCCCCACCAGCCCCGGACCATAGGTCACGCAGATCCCATCTACATCATGAACCGTCAGTTCAGCTTCCTTCAGTGCCTGTTCGATCACCTGATTGATATTTTCAATATGCTTTCTGGAAGCAATCTCCGGCACGACACCTCCGTATAATTTATGCAGATCGATCTGGGAGGCGATCACATTAGACAAAACCTCTCTTCCATTTAACACCACTGCTGCCGCAGTCTCATCACAGGAACTCTCCACGGCCAGCAGCCGTATATCTCTATTTTCCATATTCTCCATTCCGTTCTCCATCCCCTTCGCTCTGGTTCCGGGGCTCAGCTTTCACTCTTTTCCTTATTCGGGCTCACATTCTTTTTAAAAGCGAGGATCTTCCAGCGTTTCTCTTCCTTTACAAGGATATAATCCTGAAAAACCTTGGAATAATTTCCATTCTCGCTCAAGAAAAAACTGATCTGAATATAAGCACATTTCTGTCCATCATAATCCAGATATTTTAAGGAACTCTCTTTATCTACTGTATAATTGGCGATCTTTCTCTTCTTTTTCTGGAATTCCTGAACCTCGGCAATAAAATTTTCTTTCTGCTCATCAAAGGTATTTTGATCCAGCAATGACTTGCTGTATAACACTCTGAGCTGGTTAAGAAGCTTATCAAATGTTTCATCATCAAGCCCTCCAGTATTGTAAATATACTGGTTGATCCGCGCAAAAAACTTCACAACTTCTGTGGGTGTCTCCGGATAACCCATCTCCAGATCTTTCTCCGTCAGTTTCTGCAGCTCTGTGGCTGACGGCATATTTCCGCTTTCTGCCTTGTCTGCCTTTTTATGCTGATAGAATACAAAGATTACTCCGATCACAAGCAGACACGTTACAAAAGCAAATACTGTCATATTCTTCGCCATCTTCTGTGCCGGACTGCGCTTATCATTGCCAGTGGGTACATTTCTTCTCTGCATAGCGAATCCTCCTTTCTTCATCAGGAATCTGCTTCAAATACGAACTCCCGGAACATCCGGTCTTTGCCAGGTATGGTGTTGGCAAATATTTTCCTCACATCATCCATATACATATCCGGTCTTATTAGGGATGGACTGTAATGAGTAAGCCATAGTTCTGGCACTCCGGCTTTGGCTGCCAGCTCTGCCGCTTCGTAAAAAGTCATATGCTTTTTTTCCCTGGCACTTGCCGCCTTTTCCTTCTCCCCATACATGCCTTCACAGATAAACAGATCAGATCCGGCCGCCTGTTCTGCGATCCGCGCCGTGGGACGGCTGTCGGTACAATAGGTTACCTTGATCCCTTTTCGCTCCGGCCCCAGGACCATATCAGAGGTATAAACCCTCCCCTCCAGTTCTACCCGGCCGCTTTTCTGAAGAGAGCTCCATGCCTTCATGGGTACATGATTCTGTTTTGCCTTCTCCACATCGAATTTACCGCTTCGTTTTATCTCCAGGCTATACCCATAGCATACCACATTATGGTTCACCTTGAAAGCCCGAATATGATATCCGGCAAAATAAAATTCCTGCTCCTCCCCCTCTATTTCCACAAACCGAAGTTCAAAGGGCAGCCCCTGGGCAATCACAAGCAGGGACTGAACAATTCGTTTCAGTCCCTTCGGTCCTATGATCGTCAATGGATTGCTCCGCTCTGCATTTCCCATGGATAACAGAAGTCCTGGCAACCCGCTGATATGGTCTCCATGAAAATGTGTGATACAGATCACATCAATTGGATGGAAACTCCATCCCTGCTCCCGGATACTCACCTGTGTTCCCTCTCCGCAGTCAATCAGCAGGCTGCTTCCATTGTATCTCGCCATCAGCGCAGTCAGTGCCCGGCGCGGAAGAGGCATCATACCGCCAGTTCCAAGCAAACATATGTCCAGCATAAATCATACCAAGCCCCAGGGCAATTTGTCTGCCTTATCATCCGGGGCACAGACACAAAGTGTGTCTGCATTTCATCCTCTCTTCTTTTTTCTTTTAGACAGGTAGCACCGCCAGGCCACCCTTATGATCTATGGTATGCTGCACTATATAAATATGGATCAGTCCATCGCCGCTTTCTTTTCCTGGTTTTCCACCGGAATAAAAAAACTTTCTGTAAATTCGTCATAACATGATTCACAGAGGCAGAACTGGTGAATCTGTAGATCCTTTCCTGAGAAATATCCCCATTCCTTGGTCACAAAAAGTCCATCTTCGTGTAATATACCATTTTTCATCATTAATTCTTTTCCGCATTTATTGCACATGATTTTTCCTTTTTCCATATTTTCACCATCTTTCAAAATACTTTTCTCCCCCTGTATGTTAATCCCCCCGTCCCCTCTATACGGAGTGTATCATACATAAGATTATAACGGATTTTATGCTAGTTTTCTACTTGTAAAAATATGAAAAAATGCTATTTTTAGGATAAGTTTTCCGCTTCCTCCCGCTCCCGTTCTGCCTGGGATTTGCGAAGGTACACCGGGGCAAATTCCCCTGCCTCCACATATTGATCTTTCTCAAACAAAAGGGTTCCCACCGCCGCCACGCTGGCTCCTCTCTGATAACGGTTTACCGGCTCCATAAACCGGATCCCGCCCTGGGACAATTCGCGGATCCTGTCCTCAAATACCGGGACACCGTCTCCAATATATATAACCTCTTCACCAGTTCGGCCGGCACATGCCACTGCCTCTTCGACCGAAGCCGCTGACGGCTCCAGAAGAACCTCCGGCAGCCCCCTGGTTATCCGGTATATTCCAAAATACACCTGATTTCTCCGGGCGTCCATGATAGGGCATACCACCGCCCCCTCCTGAGTAACATTTGCCGCTAGTCCCATCAGGGACGATACTGGCACCACTGGTATTCCCAGCGTCCATGCCAGTCCCTTTGCCGTAGATGCCCCGATCCGCAGCCCGGTAAAAGATCCCGGTCCCGCTGACACAGCAATACAATCCAGCTCCTCCTGCTTGATCTCTGCCATTTGAAGCATATCGGATATCATCGGCAGAAGCGTCTGGGAATGGGTTTTCTTATTATGAATCGTATATTCTCCTGTCAGGATCCCATCAGAAATGACTGCCACAGATGCTGTTAATCCTGAACTATCTATGCCTAATATTTTCACACTATCTCCCTTTCCGGTCCACTCACCACAATACTGCGGTAATCAAATCCTTTTTCCAGATCCTTCTCTATCGTTATCTCATAACAGGACGGGGGCAGGATCTCTTTGATCCGCGACGCCCACTCGATCAGACAGACACCCTCCCCGTAAAAATAGTCCTCAAAACCAAGGTCATACATTTCCTCCACATCACCGATCCGGTACACATCAAAATGATATAAGGGAAGCCTCCCCTCCCTATACTCCTGGATTAGCGTAAACGTAGGACTCGTAATCGGTTCCGTGATGCCGAGCCCCTGGGCAAACCCTTTCGTAAAAACAGTCTTTCCGACACCGAGATCTCCGTGAAGCAGGCAGATATCACCAGACTTCACCTGTGTACCAAACTTTTTGCCAAATTCAAAGGTATCCTTTTCCTCAAAACTTTCATATATCATCTGGTATACTCCCTGACCATTTTTGTAATCTCCGTAAACCTGCCATCACATTCTTCCCTGGAAATGATCAGCGCCGATACAGCATTCATATAAATATACATGGCACCTTTCGTGACCACAACACGACGGATCTGTTCCCACTCTACGTTGGCTGTTCCGGCTATATTCACGACCTCAACCCCTTCTGGTGTAAAAGTGTAATGAAAGGGTTCTCGAAAAGCTCCTTTTTTTAGCTGTTCCCAGCCCTTCATCAAAAGTGTAACCGGCTGGATCACTGTAAACATCAACGCCAGAAACAGCAGGATCACCCTCTGAGCCGCGCCAAAATGATTCCAGAATGCAACCAGTCCTGCAATGGCTGCCACACTGATGAGAAGACCGATCACTCCACCGGTACGGAGAAAGTTATTCCTGAGCAGAAAATGGTTTAACGTCTTTTTGTCCAGCTGAACATCAATCTCTATACATTCTTCGTTTGATTCCATTCTGACCAAACCTCCTATATGCTTATTTTATAAAACAAAATTTAAAAAGTCAACCTTGGATCCCTACATCAGCCTCCAGCCCGGATGATACTTATTTTTCAGCACACTGCCCCCGAGCTTTCCCCAGCCGAGAGGATAACCATCCACACAGACCAGGATCCATCCGCCCTCCTGCGCTTCCAGCGTCAGGTCTTCTTTTTCCAGATTAAGGGTTTCCCCTTTCAAATACCGGAGCACCCGCTCGTCCTCTGCGGTGAGCTCTGCCCGTTTGAGATATTCTTCTGCTCTCAGCGCCATAGCCAGAGACTGGCTCGGTTCAAACCGCTTCTTTTTGATCTCTCCCAGAAAGAGCCCGCTCCGCAGAAAACGAATGCCCCGCAGCTGCGGAAATATTTCCGGCATATAGTAGAGCATTCCATTTTTGTTTTCTATACGGGACAGGTCAAATTCTTTACTGGAATTTTCTATAAATGCCTCAAAAAGCTCCCTGTCTCCCCTGCCCAGACCGCTTCTTTTTATCCCAGTGAGCATAGGTTCCCCGTTTTTTCTCTCGCCCGCTGCCTCTTCCCCTTTCCGGCACAAGGCAAGAAAATGTCCCTCACCATCTAATTTGTGGGGAAATATCCGGACACATTTTTCCAGTTCAGGATCTCCTCCCGCCAGCTCCGGCCTGCCTTTGGCAAATCCACGGTATCCTTCCATCTCTAGCAGCCTCAGGTCTCCGTCCAGGGAAAGCAGGTACTCCACACTCGCCTCATCCTCCATGACAGAAAAGGTACAGGTGGAATACAAAAGCATTCCCCCGTCTTTCAGCATAGGCAGTGCCTGTTCCAGAATTTCTCTTTGAAGCCTGCTGTAAAATGCAGGGCCGTTCTGCTCCCATGCGCGGATCATCGAAGGATCCTTCCGGAACATTCCTTCTCCGGAACAGGGCGCATCGATCAATATCTTGTCGAAAAATCCTGTGAAGTATTCTCTTAATTTCGCCGGATATTCCGTCACGATAAAGCTGTTTTCCACCCCAAAAAGCTCTATGTTTTTCAACAGTGCCTTTGCCCTCTTGCTGCTGATGTCATTTGCCACCAGAAGACCTCTGCCCTTTAGTTTTGCCGCCAGTTCCGTCGCCTTCCCCCCGGGAGCGGCACACAGATCAAGCACCGTATCCCCGGGCTCTACCGGAAGCCTGGATGCCGGTGTCATGGCGCTGGGATCCTGCAGATAATAAAGTCCGGCAAAATAGTAGGGATGTTTTGCCGGCTGAACCTTGTCCTCATAATAGAATCCGTTATTTATGTAAGGAATGGGAGTTACATCAAAAGGGCAGATCTCCAAAAACTTTTTCACAGATATCTTTGATGTGTTAACCCGCAGTCCATATTTTCTTTTTTCTTCCATGGAAGTGAGATACTCCGGGTACTCATCTCCCAGGAGCTGCTTCATTTCATCGCAAAACTTCTGTGGCAATTCCATTTTTCCTGTTCCTTCCTTTTCCTAAGATGTGGGCGCCAGTGAAAAGCCATAGGGAAGAAGCTCCGCCAGACGCCTCACCTCATAATCCTCTTCGGAGACTGCCAGTAGCAGCTCAAACTCCCGGGGATCACAAAACTCCATCATAACCTGCAGACAAACACCGCAGGGCACGATCCTTTCCAAAGGCTTCCCCATATATCCTCCGGCAATAGCGATGCGGCTAAACTCCTTCTTCCCCTCACTGACCGCCTTAAAAAAGGCGGTCCTCTCTGCACAACAGGTAGGGGTAAAGGCAGAGTTTTCTATATTGCAGCCCGTATACACCATCCCGTCTTTCGTCAAAAGCGCTGCTCCCACGCCAAAACCAGAATAAGGACTATATGCCTTCTCCCTGGCTTCCAGCGCCTGGTAAAGCAATTCCTTCGCATCCTTCATGCATCATTTCTCCTTCTATAATTGGTCATAAAATATCCTTTTTGCACAAATATCACAGATAACTGACAAACCGGTTTCCCGCATTCTTAAACATTTCCTCCGCCTGTGTCCGGCTAAAAGTTTCCCGTTTTCCGCTCTGGGGATTATACACTGTCACTGTCTTCGTATCATAACCAGATATAACTACAGCTGTAGAATTTCCAGTCATTCCAATCACATACTTATCACTGCTCACAAAATATAATGCCTGTTCCAGAGTAACACCGCTCAGGTCCACCGGTTCACTCATATATTGCTGAAACATCTGGTAAATAGACTGTTTCTTCGCAGAAAGTTTCTGTGGCGATATGGAAAAATGATTTGCTTTCAATACCATATAGGTACATGCCGCCAGATTAGAAATCTTATTAGAGGTCTGGCACATCTCTATCCCCGCTATACTGTTCATCAGAAAGCTGCCGCTCCGCTCCCACATGATCTTGTGGCTCCCAGAAACTACCACTCCCATCTGCTCATCTGCACGAAGAACCGCCTCTGCCGGATTCTCATAGGCTCCTGTGATCTTTCCTAAGGCGTATACATAATACTTTGGCACTTTCAAATCATCCAGATGCACAGAACGCCCGCCGGTTATCAGCTCATCTTCCGCCACTTTATAAGCTGGAACCGTGTCAATAGCAAAGGTAGCTGGAAATCCGATATACCATTCTGTCAGCGTGGCTGAAGTGACCCTGGTCTTTAGGGAATAGGCTGGAACTTTTTCTTCTGCCTGGTTCAGAATACTGTCTTCCGATATCTTACGGAAACCACTGCCTTTTTCCTTCCTTACCCTCGACAGGGTCATCACGTTCCCCTCCACCCGGACATCAGTAACATACAAGTTCTTTCTGCTATAAGATTTCGATACATTTCCCTCGTTGTCAGCAATCACCATTTTATAACAGGGTATCAGCGGTTCTCCTACTTTAGTACTTGCAATATCCTTCTTTTTCACATAACCATATATCACATCATCGTTAATGACCCCCAGCAGGCGGACATACTCTCCCTCCGCTGCTTTCGGAATAACCACCTTTTTCTCTGTCTCCAGATGGAAGACCGTGATCTCTTCGCCATACCCCTTTTCCAGTGAGTCCGACCACACATAACAGTTGCTATGACGCATTACCTTAAATCCCTGGTCTGTGACATTTTCCGCAATCTTCGTGAGCCGTCTGGCTTCCATATTATAAGAATAAACCACATTTGCCACCATGAAATAATAAACATTCCGCTCGCTGACATAACCATAACTGTTAAAGTCCTGTCTCAGCTGCTGGTAGGTCGTATCCATTGGAAGATAGACCAGTTCATTTAATTTGTCCTCTCCCAGATCATATTTATAGAGAACGATAGCCACCTTGCCCTCGTACTGGCCCCGGGGGAAGTATCCATACACAGCAAAATACAGATCACCTTCCTCGTCTGTCTTTAACAGCCGGATTCCCTGTTCTCCTGTCTCCCGATATTCATAAGAAGCGTTCTGGCTGAAAGAAGAATAAATTTTTGTGATGGTGTTTTTCTTTATATCCATATCATAACGATAAAGATCACCACCTCTGGCAAAATACAAGGTTTGTGTTTTCTCATGCTCCAGAATCCCCATATCCGTCTCATTGGTTATGCCGATCTTGATCTGATTTTTCTGGACACTGGTAAATCCAGGATCGAATACCGCCTCCATACTCCGCTCGAAATTCAGCAGATAACTATTGCCGGAAGCATAACGTACCCGGTAAAATTCATTCACCCGAAACCTCTCTTTTCCGGAAGAAGTCTTTCCCTCCACAAAATAATTCAGCTGAAAGCATGCAGTCTCCATATTATACTCTTTTACTATAGGAACCGCTTCTGAAATCTTCTTCGGCGACAATCTCCCCCATGTAACAAGATCGCTGTCTGACTTGATATTCACCGTAGCCAGTGAGTCGTTGGCCGCCGTGCCGTCTGGTTCCAGATACCGTCCAAGCTCTTCTGCTTTGGATTTATTAAAGGTATCCTCATGAAATTTCATTGCAAACTGCAGCTTTTTGGATAGGTTGGAATCTTCTGTATAATATTTTAATCTCGTAAAATAATGAACCTTTCTTCCCGTATCTGTGGTAGCAGTCAGGGATAAAATGTATTCTGTACTTGTTTTAAAACCATAATCAAGAAAAACTTCCAGTTCCCGGATCCCTGCATCGATGGCATTCACATCTCCTGAATAATAGACATCACCATTGGACTTGTCCACCACATCATAATGAAGTTTAGACAGTCTCACTTCACCCTTGCTGATGTTGATCTTTAATTTTTTGCTGGTATCCAAAGGTGTTATGGATTCCCTTACAATGTTATCCTCAATCGGCCCATTGTAGCCATACAACCGGTTCATCTTTATATTCTGGGAGGTCAGCGTAAGATAGGGAAGGCTTTCCTTCCCCATGTTTACTACGATCCCTTCTTCATACACATCACTCTCAAGCCGCTGCCCGAAAAAAAACAAAGCGGCAGCAAAAACCACCATTAGAACGATCGTCTTATACAAATATTTAACCATATGAATCTATGCTCCTTATTATCTAATCCCTGTATGTTACATCATATCATAGTTAACACAGCAGGGCAAGAGAGGACACTGGTAAATTTATCACATCCGGTCTCTCCGGCATATACTAATATTAATACAGTGAACGAAAGGAACACTTTATGAATCATATGGAACTTCCCCCACAGGATTACTGGTTCGGACAGCCTGCCATTCCTTCGATGCAGCCCGTTTTCGGTGCCGGTAAACTCTGGGAAATGGAAAATGACTACTCTTATCTCAAGTACCTGTACCCTGACATATGCAATCCCGTCCAGGAATTGATCGATGACGAATGCGACCAGCTGGAATACGATGGCAGCTTTATATTTGACTCCTATCCGGATAAAACATCTCTCCAGCAGCTGGCACATAAAATACTAAAAAAATGTAACGATAAATCTCCAGACACCTTCCCTATGGATAATAAACATATTCGGGAACTGGTAGAAATACTTCTGTATCACGAAATCCTTTATCGGCGGAACCGCTATCGAAACCGAAAACGCCTGTATTATTAATCCTTTGTTTTAACAGTGTTGTATTGGCGCCCAAAAAAGACTTCACATATCGTCAGAACTGTGCTGACTTGATCTGTGAAGTCTTTTGCGTCCGAAATCACAAGTCGGAGGCAGGGTTTAAATTGGTGCCGTCGAGCTAAGATTTTATTTAGTTCCTTCGGCAAATGCAATCTGCTCAAAATCCGTCACCGGCATGGGCTTTGCAAACACATAGCCCTGTATGTAATCACAATCCATCTCCTTAAGGAAATCCACCTGGGAACGTATCTCCACGCCCTCAGAGATCGTGCGGAGATTGAGACTCTGCGCCAGATGAAGCACACTGTTAATGATACTCTTGCCCCTCTGGTCATCCTCCACCTCCTTAAAAAATACACGATCCAGCTTCAAGGCATCCACTTTCACATCTTTCAGCATATTTAGTGAGGAATAACCGCTTCCAAAATCATCAATGGAACAAAGCATGCCAGCATCGTGAATCTTGTTTATAAGCTCTTTCAACATAGACATTTCATTGTAGAATAAGGATTCCGTAAGTTCAATCTCGATGGTGTTCTCGGGAATATTATACCGTTCAAGAATCTGCTGATACCGCTTAAAGAAACCAGGCACAGAAAAATGTCCACGGGACATATTAACAGAGACTGGAATCTTCGGATAACCACTGGCATCCCATTTTTCAACCAGTTTACATACCTGCTCAAACATATAGAGATCCAGTTCCACAATAAATCCATTTTTCTCAAAGAGAGGTATGAACTCATTCGGAAAAATCATTCCCTCCACTGGATCTACCCAGCGAACCAATGCCTCCGCACCGCCAATCGTCTCATTCTCAAGTTCATATTTCGGTTGTAAATATGGCACAAACTCACCATTTCTAAGAGCCCGTTCCATCTTCATCTCAAGTTCTTTTTCCCTGCCCAGAAGCTGTCTCTCCGCATCATCATAAACCCCCATATGAACCAGATGCTGCGCCGCTCCAGCCACTTTTTTCAAAGCAATATTGGCCCTCTCCAGCATAGCAGACACCGATGTGCTTTTATCCTCTACAAGATACACACCAAAGTACATCTTGAGTCCATAGGATTGTCCGTCCATATCCAGAATCTGCGAAAGCTGATCATTGATCCTGGACAAGCGGTGATCCAGTTTTCCCAGAGAATGAAAACGCATTAACATGCCAAAATTATCCGCCATGATCCTTCCAGAAGTCTCGTCCCACCGAAGAAGCTCTTCATCAATTATCTTATGTACTTTACATAGTACCATATCGCCAACATCATCCCCATAACTGTCATTGATCAGCTTAAACCGGTCAATATTGGCATACACCACTACGAATTCTCCCTCTCCCTTCAAAAGCAGGGAAGCAACTCTCTCAAATTCTCTTTTATTCTTACCGCCGGTAACATCATCCCGTCCTCGGTTCCGGTAAAACAAACCATACTTAACAGCGATAGAAACCAGAATAACGGCAGTCACCAATGAAAGCAGGCCAATCTTAGCAAGATAATTATCCAGATTCATTAAAGCAATATATAGCACACAGACAAAAGAAATTCCGATAATCGTATCCCATATCACCATACCGATCATATGGCGCCATTCGTATAAAACAGACTGCATACGGCTTACAATACGATTCACTTTATCACCTCCATGCCCTCTTTTGTACATTAATTATAACTCATAACTCTACTTTTTTCAATAGTCAAACAAAACCTCACGGTCTGTTTTTTCTGTTTTAACGATCACATAGGGATAACTTGGTTTCTCCTTTACTACTTCATCTTTTCCAGGTCCCATCAGTTCCGTCTCAAAAGAGAGTTTATCACCAGACTCATACAGACCACGGACTGCAATACTGAACCCCCCGGTAGCCTGTTCCCCATATCCAAGAGCAATATATAAATACTCTCCATCCATATAAGTCATCTGAAATGCATTTACCTTTTTCTCCTCAAGTTCTTTAAGAAAATCCTCCGGACAGTCTCGTACTGCCACCACCGTATAGTCCCAGTCCTTACCTCTCTCAGTGCTTTCTGTCTCTTTTTCACAACCGGCGATAAGCATAACTGCCAACACTGCCACCAGTAACAATCTGACTCTTTTTCCCATATGAACCTCCAAGATCTATTTATTACAATCTATGGCATTCCTTTTTTATTATAACTTTGATCTCCCACCCTGTCATAAAAATTTCCTTGCCATTATAACTGTTTTCTGTTTATAATTGTGAAGAAAGATAAGTGTCGTCAGAAAGGAATTACATCATCATGAATAACTTTATATACAGTCTCAATGCCACGCTTCCCATTTTTTTGATCATGATCCTGGGAAAACTCCTGTACAGGCTCAGGATCATTGGAGATGATTTTATCCAATCTGTAGATAAATATGTTTTTCATGTGGCACTACCAGCCCTGGTCTTCAAAGATCTGACAGAAAATGATTTTCGGGGGAATTTTGACATCAGCTATCTTATGTTCTGTTTTTTTACGACCCTTTCTTCCATTCTCATCATTTGGGGACTAACAGAACTCTTTATGAAAGATGAAACAGAAAAGGGGGCGTTTATCCAGGCATCTTATCGCAGCAGCGCCGCCATCCTCGGACTGGCTTTTATCGACAATATGTACGACGGTGCCGGCATGGCCCCTCTGATGATACTGGGCGCCGTCCCACTTTTTAACATATTTGCAGTGATCATACTCACGCTGAAAGGTCAGAACAAAGATCAAAAACCAGATGTCAGAACTACGATAATAAATATTTTCAAAAACCCCATCCTTCTTGGAATACTTCTGGCACTCCCCTTTGCATTTTCCGGCATCCATTTCCCCGCTTTTGCTAACAAAAGTCTAAATTATCTGGCTGATACAGCCTCTCCTCTGGCACTGTTATCCATCGGCGCCGGATTTGAGGGAAGAAAAGCTTTCCGAAAACGAAAACTGACAGTACTGGCTGCCCTGATCAAGCTTTTTGTCATCTGTTCTCTGTTCCTTCCTGTGGCTGTCTGCCTTGGCTACCGCAGCCAGGAACTTATGGGAATCCTGATCATGCTGGGATCTCCTGCCACCGTCTCCTGCTATATCATGGCAAAAAACACAGGAAATGACACTGTTCTCACTAGCAGCATCATTGTACTGACCACTCTGTTCTCCTCTGTCAGCCTGACCTTCTGGATCTTTATACTCAGATCCATGAACCTTTTGTAATAATTTACAAATTGTTTTGCAATTTTGCAGGTCATTTAGTAATTTTAGATTGACTTTTCTATTAAAATATTGTATTATAGGAAAGTAAGTGATTTAGGGGCATAGTTCATCGGTAGAATAAGAGTCTCCAAAACTCCAGAGCTGGGTTCGATTCCTAGTGCCCCTGTAGTGATTACCTTATAAATGGCACATTGTGGCTGTTTATAAGGTTTTTTTGTAGAAAGGACTACCCGCATGATCAAAAATTTATTTCATAGTAACAGACCCGTTTATTCGTTAGAAGTATTTCCGCCCAAAAAAGATACGGATGTATCCGTAATTTACGATGCTCTGGATCAATTCAAGGAACTTCACCCCAATTTTATCAGCGTAACCTATGGCGCTGGGGGAACCACTTCCGAAAATACTTTTGCTATCGCATCTTATATACAAAATCAGTGCGGGATCGAGGCACTGACCCATCTCACCTGTGCTGCCATCCCGAACAAGTTGTTTCTTACTAACTTTCTCACTAACCTGTACCGAAACGGTATCCGTAACATTCTTGGACTCCGCGGTGACCAGCCAAGGGGAATGAGCGACGAACAATTTGCTGCCAGATACTATAACCATGCTTCTGATCTGATCCAGGATATCAAGACCTCTTTTCCTTTCAGTGTAGCTGGGGCCTGCTATCCGGAAATCCACCAGGAAGCCTCTTCGCTGGAAGAAGACATTGCCAACCTTAAAATTAAGGTTGATACAGGGGTAGATTTTCTCATCACCCAGCTTTTCTATGACAATGATACATTTTTCCGTTTTGTGGACCATGCCAGAAAAGCAGGCATCACAGTCCCAATTCTACCGGGACTTATGCCCATCACCTCAGCCAGGCAGGTAAAAAACATTATTGAATTATCGGGAACAAAAGTACCAGACAGCTTGATGTCACAGATTGAAGCATATAAAGATTCACCGGAGGACTTAAAAAAAGCAGGTCTGGAATTCACAAAAAAACAAATGGAACAGTTGCTGGAGCACGGAGTAGACGGCATCCATCTTTACAGCATGAATAAAGTAAAGATTGCAAAATTCATATTAGAATAGTTTTTTAAACGATGTGAAACACGCTTTGCGATTTTCTCACGTTCTCAGGCAGCGACATAGCTCGTGCCTTTCGCGCAAATAAAAGGATGTTCTGGTAACTTTAGATATAGTCTACAGCAGCCAGAACATCCTTTTGCATTTAAATTATATTTTTCTTCAACGATATATGATCTCATGACGTCCCGGTCCATTTGAAACCATTTTAACCGGAACTCCTAACTCTTTTTCAATAAATTCTATATATTTACGACAGTTCTCAGGCAGTTTATCGTATTCGGTTATTCCCCTGATATCTTCTTTCCAGCCAGGAAGAATCTCATAGACAGGTTTTGCTTTTGCCAGATTAATCGTTGCCGGAAAATCTTTTGTAACCTTCCCATCGATCTCATAGCCAACACAAATGGGCAGCTCATCCAGATAACCAAGCACGTCCAGAACCGTCAGTGCCACCTCAGTAGCCCCCTGGATTCTACAGCCATAGCGGCTCGCCACGGCATCAAACCATCCCATACGTCTTGGACGTCCTGTGGTAGCACCGTATTCTCCGCCATCTCCGCCTCGTCTTCTCAGTTCATCTGCCTCTTCACCAAAAATCTCACTTACAAATTCTCCGGCCCCTACTGCGCTGGAATATGCTTTCACAACCGTTACGATCCTCTGGATCTCGTAGGGAGGAATACCTGCGCCGATGGCCCCATAGGCAGCCAGTGTAGAAGATGATGTCACCATCGGATAAATTCCATGATCAGGATCTTTTAAAGAACCAAGCTGACCTTCCAGCAGAATTCTCTTTCCGTCTTTTCCCGCCTGGTAAAGATAAGCAGACACATCACAAACATAGGGTTCAACCATCTCCCGGTACTTTTTCAGCGTCTCCATCGTCTCATCAACATCAATGGCTGGTTTATGGTAAAGATGTTCCAGCAGTACATTTTTCTGTACGCATATGTTTTCCAGCTTCTCACGAAGTTTGGTTTCGTTAAAAAGCTCCGATACCTGCACTCCGATTTTTGCATATTTGTCAGAATAGAATGGCGCAATCCCTGATTTGGTAGAGCCAAAAGATTTGCCTGCCAGTCTCTCCTCCTCATACTGGTCAAACAGAATATGATAGGGCATCACGATCTGTGCCCGGTCAGAAACAAGGATCTTAGGCTCAGGCACACCTTTTTTAACGATATCATTTATCTCACGAAACAGATCTGGAATATTCAGCGCAACTCCATTTCCAATGATACTCGTTGTATGATCATAAAAGACACCGGATGGCAGGATATGTAGTGCAAATTTACCATAATCATTTACAATGGTATGTCCTGCATTACTTCCTCCCTGGAAACGCACGATAATATCAGACTCTTCGCCCAGCATATCTGTAATCTTACCTTTACCCTCGTCTCCCCAATTGGCACCTACAACTGCTGTAACCATAGCCATTCCTCCTTATTGTCATGAATTGTAACCTTTTCCCAGTGTATTGCCCTGCACAAACGGGACATAATCTCAGCCGTGCAGACACATACAGATTCATTATATATGATTTTCTTATGGTTTTCAAGAAAAAAGGAAAAATAGCAAAAAAGTTTTTGGCAGCTTCACTACTATGCAAGCCATTTTATATTTGCCAAATCATCTGCACAAAACACTAGTACAACGAAAATTAAATAATTGGCACATTCACTTGTCTAATTGTCCAGCTACATCGTCAGAAAATCTAGCTGTATTCACCGGCTGTATCACAGAGCTTTTCTTGTATCTCCCCCAACACATCTGTCTTGAGCACAACATGGAGCCATCTCTCCAAAACATCCATATCTTTCTGCTGCTGGATCTTTTCAATCATTTCATCAGATGTCTTGCCCTTTTGAGCCAAAACAAGAAAAATCATCTCCTGTAGCGTTTCAATTCTTCCCTGACCAATCCCTTCTTCACGTCCTTCTTCACGTCCTTCCTCGCGTCCTTCCTCGCGTCCTTCCTCGCGTCCTTCCTCGAAGCCTTTCTTGCGCCCTTCCTCTATCCCGATTCTTTTTCCTAATTCTCTTCCTTCAGCCAACCCCTCTTCCCTGGCTTCCTTTCGCCACATTTTTTCAAGTTCCCAAGATTTCATATAGCGAACACCTACTTCCTTTCTATGTTTGATACTTGTGACATAACAATGCAATTCTTTCAATTCCTCTGACACAGCATTTTCTTCTTTGCTTTCTGCAAGATAATTTAAAATTTGTGTCAACTGCTTATTCCCACCCATGACACCCTTCGTATAGAGAAACAATGAAACAGCCCCATCTTCATATTGAGTGTCTGGCTCCTCTATAATTCTATTTTTTATTGTATAACACATTCGGTCTTTCCCGAAAGGATCTTTTGTCAAAATAAATATTGTCCACATATCTGGCAATTTATCATACTCTTTACCCGCTTCCAGCAGTCTTCCGTCCAACAATGCCCGATAGTATCGATTCCGTTTTGGCAGCATTTTCTTATCCGTGTATTTGTCTGGTTCAAAATCATATAGACAACTTCCACTTTCGTCCACATACAGATCCATGCGGATCCCATGACGCATTGTATCATTGCCCTGAATCATATTTTGTGGATATATTTGAATATTTTTCACATCTCTCTGACAAATTGCCTTAATTAACAATCGACAAAACCATTCCCCCTTCTCTCCGGAGACTGCCTCAAAAAACAGAAAGTCATCCATTAAGTTTAGTTCCTCAAGATTTCTTTTTACCATTTTCATTCATTTTCCCCCTTATTATAATCCTTTCCTTCCATTTTGTAAAGTGTTTTTAACTTTCAAGTTTAAATTCGTCTGGATTTTTCTGCACAGAGATGTCTCTAGATAATTGCAGTTGTAATAGAAATCACTTGAATTAAAATTTTGATATTAAAATTATAATATAACTTTCCTCATTAGTCAATATGTTTTTTACATTCACAATGAAGATAGTATTAAAACAAAAATGGAAGAAGGGCCTTGGGAGAAAAAGGAACTGTTGAAAAGCAGATTTTTGATCTACTTTCGCAACAGCTCCAACTTCTGGAAATTTTTCATTGTATCAAATACTTACTACAAAACCGATTGCTTATGCCGTATATTTTTCAATCAGAGAATCCAGTTTATCCTGATTTTCCCCAATCCATTTCTTATAGATCGTATTCTCTGATGAGATGATCTTTCCCAGCTCTACAAAGAATTTAGGGATATCCTCTACTGCGATTGCCTTTCCAGTATCGGCAAGTTTTTCTTTGCCCTGCTGGTCACAGCCTCCTTTGAAAATTGCAAAGGCTGGTTTCGGCCCGTCTGGAGTCTGCTTCACAGCCCCCCGAAACCCGATATCAGCAATCTGATGAGTTCCACAGGATGAGGGACAGCCAGAAATATGGATCCGGGGAAGAACGCCGTCAGCAAAATTCTCTTTTCGCACTGCGTCCACACAGGCATGCAGCAGGCTCTGGGAATCCCCAATGCCAACCTGGCAGACTGAACTGCCTATACAGGCAACTGAAGTCTCAAACAATGTATTAGCGCCATCGGCAGTCTGCCCAAGTACCTGCTCTGCCTCTTCCGCATTGCAGTTGATGACATAGAGGCCTTCATCTGCGGTGATACGGATCTCTACCTCTTCCATATTCCGGATAAGTTCATATAATTCTTTCGCTTTTGCCGGGGTGAACTCCCCGCCCACCGGCTGGTAATAAACAGCATAAAGTCCTTCCTGCTTTTGTGGAATAATACGCTTGTCCGGAGTAACAGAACCGGAACCGATTTTGGCAATCACCGGAACCTCAACCTCAAGATCAAGCTGCTCTGTGGCGAGGGCCTCTTCTAATTTCTCCTGATAAGCTTTAATAAATCCATCCTCCCCGAGCGTATCCAGCAGATAGCGTGTTCTGGAACGTCCCCTGTTTTCATAATTACCATAGGTTGTAAAAGTATTTACCATAGCCTTGATATGATAAAGAGTCTTAGCTGGATCGATGCCTTTCGCCACACATACCCCCAGCCTCGGATTGCTTCCAAGCCCGCCGGCCGCATAGACGTCAAAGGTCTTGTCCGGATTCGCTACAAATCCCAGGTCCCGGAAAGTCGCATGGGTCTCATTCGCCGGAGAATTAGAAAAACCTACCTTTAACTTGCGGGGGAACTTTACCGCCTTGATAAAGCCCATCATATATTCGCCAGCTTCGATGGCATAGGGAAGAACATCAAAATACTCATCCTTCTGCACACCAGAGAGCGGAGAGGCCATGACATTCCGTGGAAAATCCCCACCGCCGCCACGGGAGATCATACCGGCTTTCCATGCCGCCTCCATCATATCACACAAGTCTGCTGCCTCTAAGTGATGGAGCTGTATCGACTGGCACGTTGTAAGTTTCATTTTCTTGATCTGGTATTTGTCACAGGTCTCTGTGATAAATCTCAGGCGCTCTTTTGTGACCTGCCCGCCGGCCATACGGAGCCGGAGCATATGGGTTTCCCCTCCCCGCTCCGCATAACTTCCGTATCCGCCGGAAAATCCCTTGTATTGCGGAACAGTGATTTCCTTATTATGGAACTTTATTGTCATTTCTTTGAATTCTTCGAGATCGGGAAGAAATTCTGTTAAATAATCTTTTGCCAAAAGAATCCTCCTTTACCAATTAAAATACATTTTGTTGTTATTATACCCTAACATATGATTTTAATCAAATAAGAAATATATAATACTTCCATGACAATCGAGTAGGAGGCTAATCATTAATTGATTAGCCGACCTCTCACACCACCGTG
>CAJUFM010000053.1 GCA_910585745.1 uncultured Eubacterium sp.
CAATTGCCGGAAACTTAACAAATACTAAGTTTCCACCGATTGGTTCGGGATTCTTTTTTATCTGTAAGGAATCTTCCCTTTCTACAGACCGTACACATACATATAGTACAGTTTTTTCATTCCCCGCTGGCCGGCATAGATCTTATGACGGATCAAACGATACAATTTCCAGAATCGCAGCATCTCTTCCCTGTCAAAAACTTTCGCACTAAAACTTGCACAGAATACGATGGACACAAACTCATATGCTTCTTCCTGCTTCACTCCATAAGTTTGTGCGAGCATTCCGGCGTATTCTTCTACACTCTGTCCGCGGTAACGGATGCCAGCATGCTGCATCACCCGTTCCAAATGCCGGTAATATGCTATGATCTGCCTGCCGTATTTTTTCTTTTTTATATTCTTTTCAAAAATGAGAAATCTCAAACGGCGCTGCCCTTCTGCTGCCAGGGCAAAAATAACCAGTCCCAGCAGGATCCAGAGCAGAATCTTCCACCATACCATGCCGCTGGAAGCTTTACCTTCTTCCTTGTCTTTTTTCTTCTCCTGCTCAGGTTTAGCTTCCTCTGTATCCTCTTCTTCCTTATCGTGATCATAATTATCTGTCTCGATATTTTCAAATTCCATATCGTCATCTTCCGGCGTTGGAGTGGGCATCTGTGGCGAAGCGGCATCCGATCCACCGCCCTGGTTCTGGCCCTGGGAACCACCATTATTATCCTCTTCCTTCGTCACCTGGGAGTCCTCCGCGTCTTCCTCGCCAATCCCCGGTGTGAATTCAAAGGGCACAAATCCATAATTTTCCTGGTAAACCTCTGCCCAGGCATGGAGATTTTTATCCGTCACCTCAATCTCCGTGGTTACATTTCTCACGTCTGCCAGCTTTTCCCTGCTGATGTATACCCCCTCGGCATACCGCGCCGGAATTCCGATACTCCGCAGCAGTACAGCCGCCGCCGTAGCATAATGGTTGCTGTACCCTTTTTTATTGGAGGCAAGAAAATACTGAACAACATCCTCATCTCCCGGTGTCTTTCCCGGCGAAAGAGTATATTGTGTATCATTCATGATAAAGTTCCGGGTCTCCTCAATGATCTGATATAAGGAAGCTGTTCCCTGATTATATTGATCCAGAAGCCCATTCTGGGAATTCAGGTAGCTCTTATACTGATCCACAATGCCGGATACTTCCTCAGGAACACTGGTATAATACTTCTTTGCAAAATCTGCCAGCCGCTTCCGGTTTGACTGGGAATTCACCCAGTATTCATTTGCCGCAAGGCGATAACTGTTCGCCGCCATCCCACTCCTTAATTCTGTGCAGAGAAATGGAAAATACTCGGTCTCGTACTGAATCCCCGGCAGCGTATTCTCCATCCGTCCACCGGTTGAAGAAAACGGGGTGGTGGGGAAGTAAGGAATGATATAATTGCCATATCCAAAAGCCAGATTACGGACAGTGAGCTTTCCCAAAGACCACAACTTATCATTTCCCGTGGTCTGGCTGTCTCCGATCTGGTTTCTGAGAACCACGTGCCAGCCATCCACCGATAATCCGTCCAATGCCAGCTGGTCCCGTTCTTTCTCAAACTGCCCATCCTCATCTTTGATCTGGCGCCATCGGTTGTCTGAATACACTGCACCAGTATAGCCCTTCAGATACAGGCCGTGATCTGTGTCAAAATCGCCGCTGATCTTTAACAGCTTCTTTCCGCTCCGTTTGACACTGTTCTTTCTGCCGATCTTCCCATATTCCATGACATCCCCGCTGAAATATTCCCGGAACCATGTCATAATATCTTCTTTTTCCCATGTCGTAAGGGCAAGGGCTGAATTTTTGATCTCCACGATCTGGTCCATATTGGCATCATACCTCTGGGGAGGCAAAAACAGCCATGTTACCATTCCTGCCGCCACGCCAACCCCTGCCAGGACCAGGGATAACTTCTGACGCATCCTTTTGTCTGTTGTATCGGAACGCAGAAACCGGGTACCTACTACCGCCATAGAAGTAAAGATATATGTAATTACGTTGGAAAAATAACCAATTTTCCCCACAGATACTGGCACCAAAAAGAAGAGTATGGTCGCTCCCATGTAGACTGAGGACCTTCTTTTCCGATAAAAACAGCTGCTGATCAGCGCGATGAGATAACCGGCGACAAGTATCACCACGAGAGTCGTACAATACTCCAGTCCCGCACTTTCCCCGACAAATCCTTTTCCGGATAACAGAGTAATATTACTCTGGGTATAATTCATAAACTCCTTCAGGTATGTATTGATGATCGTTACGGCACCTTTCAGCAGAACGATACGAAACCGGAGAATGACCAGGATCACAAAAGCGGTAATGCCAAGCATTCCATAAAATTTCCCGTGGTGAAAAGTCTCCAGCACCGTGAACAGACCATAAAATAAAAATGCGGCACTGAGAAGCACCAGCGTCGCCACCATGCGGTTCACTGGCAGAGAGAGGCTCAGCGCTGCGCACATTACTGCTGAGTATACCCCCAGAAACACAAGGAACACCTGGCTGATCTCCAATATGAAATTCACTATTCTGCCGTTTTTCATAATGGTACCTCCTAATCCTCCCGTAAATCAAGAACCATCAGCTCACCGATCCCAAGTCCATCCAGATCCGATCCCGGATGATCCACAACTGTGAGATAAAGCCCAGACTCCTTGGGACGTCCTTCTTCCCACTCGATGTATGCCCGGATCAGTTCTCCGGGATCTTTCGTAGTCCTGCATTTAAACAAATCCTCGAACATCCAGAACAGTTCCTCTTCATGCTCGATCAACTTTTCCTGTATGATCTCATTGATGTTATCATACCAGATATAATGCTGGGGTACTCCCTGCGCCATCAATTCCATGGATACGGAATAAATGCCCTGTACAAGCAGATCTGCCATCTGAGCATCCCCGGCACACAGATCCAGGAAAATATATATCGCTTTTGCCAGGGGAAGGCTCCCATCCTTCACCATATAGTGCCCCGCCTTGCTGCTGAGTTTCCAGTGGATCTGCTGGATCCGGTCGCCATCCTTAAAATCCCGGATATCAAAGATCTCAGAGGGATCATCTCCTTTTTTGTACAGGGAAAAACGGTCACTGTCTTCATTTGTCTCGTTATACCAGCGGTCCTTTCCGAGATAGATCTCTTTCAAAGGCGGCATGACAAGCACATCCTGTATCTCATAATTTTTCCCAATAGTCGTTGCAAAAAGATTGAGATAATCATAGATCCGGACTTTTTTCACCTGAATGGATACGTTGCCGCAGTGATGGATCACCACTGGGATCCTTCGCCCACGCCTCTTCCCCGTATCGACAGAGAACCTCACTTTCATATTTCCCTTTTCCCCGGAAAAAAAATTCTCATATCGAACCCAGGCGATCCCCTTGGAAATGGGTAAAAATTTTCCATTATTTTCCACCGACAGGGCAATCGTCGCCCGCGCCGGTTTTTCCATAGAGTCCTTCTCAGCCAGAGGATTTTTACACTCTACCTCTACTGTTGTATGGTATCGCATAACAATAAGAAATGCCAGCATAAACACGGGCACGATGATCAGTGCTCCCATCACTGCCACTGTGCCATATTGCAGGCATACTACCGAAATAAGGAGACCTGTCAGCAATATGAAAAAATAAATCAGAGTACCAAAAGTCATCCCGGCACCTCCCATCTGTAAGTTCTGAAACTTAAGTACCCGGATTACAGTTTTGGTGCCTGAGTTTTTTCAACGATTTCACCTACAATATCTTCCGCTGTCACATGGCTCATACGCGCCTTTCCGTTCAACAGGAGACGATGGGCAAGAACCGCCTTTGCCACCTTTTTTACATCCTCCGGCAGCACATAATCCCGCCCGCTCATAAAGGCATGTCCCTTTGACATGTCCACAAAAGCGAGAGTTCCCCTGGGGCTGATTCCCAGAGACAGCATGGAATGATTCCTTGTGGCAACCACGATCTTTGATAGATACTTCAATACCTTATCATCTATAAATACCGAACGCACCTGCTCCTGCATTTCCAAAAGTTCCTGTTTGGTAATGATCTCCTGTATGTAATCAATGGGATTTGCTTCCTGACGCTCCTTGATCAGCCGCATCTCCTCTTCCATCTCCGGATATCCCATGGAAATACGGATCATAAAACGATCCAGCTGGGATTCTGGAAGCATCTGGGTACCAGCAGATCCCACGGGATTCTGTGTAGCCACAACAACAAAAGGATTTGGCAGCTGTCTCGTCACACCGTCTACTGTCACCTGTCCTTCTTCCATTACCTCCAGAAGCGCTGACTGCGTCTTAGTAGAAGTACGGTTGATCTCATCTGCAAGAAGCAGGTTACAGAGGATCGCTCCCGGCTTGTACTGCATCTCCCCGTCGGCATCCAGCATATTAAATCCCACCACATCACTGGGAAGGACGTCAGGGGTAAACTGCAGACGCCTCTCCGTCAGCTCCATAGCCCGGGAAAAAGCCACTGCCAGTGTTGTTTTTCCTACTCCTGGTATGTCTTCGATCAGAATATGTCCTTTGGCAAGAATTGCTGTCAGGACAAGGCGGATCGCCTCATCCTTACCACGGATCACCTTTCCCACCTCGCCCAGTATCTGCTGTACTTTTCCTTGCATTTTTTCTCCTCCTTCTGTGCCCCTTTAAAACCATCACTGCAAATTTGAATGTATCCTTCCCGCTGCCAGACCACATGATAATATAGAACGCCCACTCATAGAATGGACGTTTTTTCAGTCTGGAATCCGCTTATGGCAGCTGCGCCGGAAGTCCGGCTTAATGTATCAGCCTACCTTGAGTTTAAATTTCGTTACCGCTCTTTCATCTTCGGCGTCAAATTTCTCAATAATTCCTCCCAAACCTCTCAGTTTTTCTTCAAAGTCTTCGTATCCCCGCTCAATATATTGAATCTGCTCTACGGTCGTAAATCCCTCCGCCACCAGTCCGGCAATCACCAGTGCCGCCCCGGCACGCAGATCCGGAGCACTCACTACGGCTCCTGTAAATCCCTCCACTCCGGTAATGATCGCAGCATTTCCCTCAACATTAATATTGGCCCCCATCCTGCGGAGCTCACTAATGTATTTGAACCGGGTCTCAAATATCGTCTCCGTCACAATGCTCACTCCCATGGAAAGAGCAAGCAATGTCACCATCTGGGGCTGCATATCGGTAGGAAAACCTGGGTATGGCATGGTCTTGACATTGGCATATCCCAGTCTGTGATCTGAATAAACCCTCACACAGTCATCGTACTCCTCGACTCTTACACCGATTTCGATCAACTTGGCTGTGATGGCCTCCAGATGCTTTGGAATCACATTTCGGATATAGACGTCCCCTCCAGTGGCAGCTGCTGCCATCATATAAGTTCCCGCCTCGATCTGATCCGGTATGATAGAGTATTCACTGCCATGAAGGCTCTCCACACCACGGATACGGATGGTATCCGTACCAGCACCTTTTATATTAGCGCCCATACTGTTCAAAAAGTTGGCCACATCAACAATGTGAGGCTCCTTGGCAGGATTTTCGAGAATTGTCTTTCCCTCTGCCATGCAGGCTGCTATCATGATATTTATAGTAGCTCCTACACTGGGACAATCCAGATATATATGGCTGCCCGTCAATCTTTCTGCACAGGCATCGATCTTTCCATTATGAATCGTAACTTTTGCCCCCAGCTGTTCAAACCCCTTTAAGTGCTGGTCGATGGGACGGCTGCCAATCTGACATCCTCCCGGCAGTGCTACCACCGCTTTGCGATATTTCCCTAACAGTGCTCCTACCAGATAGTAGGATCCCCTGATCTTTCTTATATAGTCGTCATCGACATTGACATCATTAATGAGCGCACCATTAATACGAACGGTATGTGCGTCAAACCGTTCTACGATCGCTCCAATTCCCTCTACGGCATCCAGCAGCACCCTGACATCATCCACATCCGGAAGATTTTCAATCGTCACTGGCTCATTTGCCATAATGGCCGCTACAATGATCCCCAGCGCGGCATTTTTTGCACCGCCGATCATCACTTCTCCCCGTAATGGCTGTCCGCCCTTTATAATATATTGTTTCATATATAAATCTCCATCCATTAAAAACAATTCTGCAACACTAATATAGTATATCACAGATCTTGATTTTGTAAAATGTCAATTTCTTTACTTTTATTAAGAAAATATTATCATTTCTTTACAGAATACCCAAATTTCCCAATTTTTTCCCCTAAAACAAAGTATTCTCCATGAGAATAAGCCACAAGGTCCGTGTGATTCAGCCAGAATTTCCCATTTTCATCCAAATACTTTTCACTGACCTGCACCCCGACAACCTCGGCAATAAACATATGATGCGATCCCAGCTCTTTTATTTCCCTCACTCTGCACTCAAGATTTACCGGACTTTCTACAATGATCGGCGCATATTCAAGATGCTGTGCCAGACCCGGCGTCAGCGACATTTCCCGGAATTTATCCACATCCCGCCCGGATTTCACCCCGCACCAGTCCGTAGCACGAGTCAGCTCCCTCGTAGTTAGATTGATCACAAATTCTCCCGTTTTCTTGATCATTTCATAAGAATAGCGCTCCGGTCTGACGGAGATTGATACCATAACTGGATCAGAGCATATGGTCCCCGTCCATGCTACAGTAATTATATTCGGTATTTCCTTTTCATCACAACAGCTCACCATGACCGCCGGTACCGGGTACAGCATATTTCCCGGCTTCCATTCCTGTTTGTCCATCATAATCCCCCCATTTCAGGCTCTCCATACCATGTACTGTTAGGATCCGTGATCCGCCTAAAGCCTGACTTTATAAGTTATCCTTTTCTCAAATTCTCTGTGATAGTTCAAAAAACTATCCATCTCATCATAACTGCCTTCCAACAGAATGACAATCTGCTTTTCATATCGATCCATAAGGGCAATCAGATTTTTGACGCTTGTATCCGAAAGAGACGGCGCATCTAATATATACATACAACCCCCGATAAACTTTTCGGCCCACTCTTCCAGATTCACTTCGTCCAGCTTATCCGCCTCGATCTTACCGATATTTTTTGCCTCAAAATACTGACATTTTTTCAATTCTTTACATAATCTTTTCGCCACTGCCAGGGACATACCCTCGGCGCCTCCGGTCAAGGCAAAGTGAACGGCCCCGCTATCCATGCGCAAACGGTACATTGCCCCTTTGAGCGTCAGATAACCAATCCCGTTTCTGGAAATATCCTCATGAATCTCCTCCGTTGAAGAGTTTCCAAGGGGATGGCTCTTGATCGCCCGCTGGTTCTGTTTCATCGTTTCTTCCAGAGGGATGACCTGCTTTTTCTCCTCCACTTCCCGAAGCCGGTCCTCCAGTGACTCCACCGGGACTTTCTTTGTTTTTTCCACATCCAGCACTTCCCGCTCCGGTACATGTGCCGGCTGTTCCATAACATTATCAACCCCCTCAGCAAGAACTGCCTTTACATTGATCTCGGCAGTAGACTGCTGCTTATAGGTATCCAGTTCCTCTGGAAAATCTTCCTCTTCTTCAATAAACGTATCCAGATCTATCTTGAAATAATTTACAATTTTGTGAAACAATCCTTCTTTTGATCTTTCTTCCAGATCCTCGGCTGCTTCCGGTTCTGTTTCCAGTTCCAGTTCTTTCTCCGGTTCTGGTTCCGGCTTTAATTCTGGTTCTGGTTTTTGCTCTGGTTCTGGCATAAGCTCTGGTTCTGGCACCGTCTCCTCAGGATACACGTCTTCCTTTACGCTCTGAGACTCTGGTATCTCCTCTTTCTGAAGCGGAAGGTCTTCCTCCCTCTTTTCCAGTATCTCTGATTCCGTTTTTTCCTTTTTCCTGACCGGAAGATCTTCCGGCTGTCTCTGTGGTTCCGGAATAATGTCTTCCACGGCAACCGGCGCATGTGCATAAGAAATCGGTTCTGGTTCTTCCTTTTCCGGTTCCGGGATCTCCATCTGC
Source organism: uncultured Eubacterium sp. (assembly GCA_910585745.1). GTDB lineage: Bacteria > Bacillota > Clostridia > Lachnospirales > Lachnospiraceae > Eubacterium_F. The sequence continues at coordinate 8,018 of CAJUFM010000053.1, forward strand.
CGGGGTTTTACCCAGGCCGGGCTTTTGCATTTTTTCTTCAATGCCTTCGCTTTCTCCACGATAGAACCTGTACCAAACCATCGTTCCAGATCTTCGCACTCCCGGATACAATCCTGTTTACGTCCCTCTAATTCGTAGAGCCTGGCAAGCTGAAATCCCCACTCCTCGGTATACTCTTCCTCTTTGAGCTGTTCCAGGATCTCGATCAGACGGCTCCATGGTTCACCTTCTGCTTTTGCCAGACGATACCGCAGCTCATAAGTATCAAGGGTCATTCCTGCGACAATTTCATAGGCTAGATACAGATCTTTTGCCTCTTCCATATCCCCCATCTGGATCACAAGCATCAGCAGGCGGTACAATGCCGGACGAGAAGCTGTTCTGCGGTACACGGTATAATAAAGTTCCTTCGCCACATCCAGTTTCTCTGCCTTAAGAAAAATGTCTGCAAATAAATAAATGTCTGCAATGGAGGGAATCTTTTCAAAATCCAGCCCTTCAATCTCTTCCATTGCCTCCAAATACCGATTTTCTTCAATTAATTCTCTTATCTGTGTACATCGTACTGCTGAGTTATATTTACCCATAACAACCTCACTCTGCTCCGTATCAGACTGAACTCAACCTCTCAAAAATTCGGATGTTTTCTGTACTTCCTCAGGAATCTCAATTCCCTCTTTTTCAAACTTGTGGATCAGCATTTCTTGATTCTTCCTCGCTGCCCGGTTATCCCGAATATACTTTTTCGCCGCTTCGGCATACACTGTCTGTCCTTCTAAGTTCTTAAATATTGCTGCCGACAGCGGACAGTAAGTAAACAGGATATTTCTCGCCACCCGGCTGAGTTTCATCGCGCCTCTGGCTTCCTTCAGAACCCAATCCATATAATCTTTCACAAATACCTCTTTGTGTTTGTTGTTGCACTGCTGCAGCTGCGCCCGGATCTTTGTCTTCCTATCCTGAGTCAGCTCGCTGTTCTTCCGGTAAAATTGCAGATAGTCCGTGTACTCGCTGGTGAGCGACGGATATCGGAAATCGTTCCATCGGTTTCCCATGTCGGTACGGCATTTCTCCCAACGGAAAGCAGCAAGGGCTCTGACCATCTCCAGATCCAGATCCTTTTCAAACAGGATCGGGATCAGAATACGTCCCTTGGAGCTTCTACGCTTTCCAGTAATGTCCTGCCACATGATGCAGTTCTTCCCATATACCGGGAATGTGATCACATCTGGCGGAATACGGTCGATCACCGTAGCTTTCATAACATCAATCTCTTCATAAGCCTCCAGGCGGTCACGGTGAAAAATAGAATAATCTACTTCCTCAAGCTTTTCCACTGCCGCGTTGATCTTCGCCTCTGTGACATACGAATTAGTTATGCTTCCAAATATGCCGTCAGAACAAAGCACCGGAACAAAAGCGCTGATATTTCCACTGACAACACGGTCTGCATAACGGAAAAGATTCTGGCACTCAAAACGCATTCTCTTTTCTTTATCCGCCAGTTCTCCTGGAACATCCTTTTTCTCCAGCCGTTTCTCTTTCACAAGCTGGCGGAGAGTCTCTTCATAATCCATGTCATACTCGTTCTTGGAAGCTTCCTTTACACCGTCATAAACAGCTTTCAGCCACTTCCGCATAGTATAGACACGGCAGCCATTATCTTTTTTATATTTTTCCCGCCGCAGCGACAAAAGGGTTTGAAGTTCTTCTTCTGTCAAAAGTTTTTCACTGACAAACCCATAATCCAAAAACAGTTTAACTGCCAGTGGAATGTCTCTGTCACTAAAACTCCGGAATACCACCGCTTCATATATCTCAAAAAAGCCGGATGTAATCTGTTTTCTAAGAGCTGTCGCCTCCGGTGTTTTTTCAAATTTATCTTTTAATTTAATGAATTTTTCTATATTTTCCTTAAATTCACTCTTTACTTTGAGATGAACCGTTGCATATTCTGTGATCTGCTCCAGAGAATCATATAAGAATTCAACCCCTGGTGTCTCAAAATCTTCTCGCTCTTCTCCCCCAGTCACATCTCCGGATAAAAGGGCAAAATAAAGCCTTTCCATCCGCTCCCGGTCGAGCTCAATTTCCAATCCAGCTTTCTCAACCAGATAGGTCTCTGTATCATTGATCTTTTCCACGACCTCATCCACAGCACGGTCCAGCAAGGCATTCTTTGTTCCTTTTTCCAGCATGGCAAGAGCCAGTTTCCCCATGGTATTGAACACACTGTCTTCATCCATGATCAGGCTGCGGAAATACTTAAACAGGTTGTTTCCATAAGAGGAACATCCCTTTACCAAAGACCGGATCACCAGACACTGCTCCTGGAAATGAAATAAAGCGATATAATCACTGCCGCTGAAATACTTTTTCTGCGCCTCGATTGGAAGTTTTCCACAGTGAAGATAATACTCTGTCTTATCATTCAGTGTTATTTCTTCTCCGGAATATCTCTCCAGCTTCTCCCTTGGATTTCCGGTCTCTACCGCAACATCACTGCTTTTTCCGACTTCATCACACAATTCATAATTCTGAAGGATAAATTCATGCAGTTTCTTGCATTCACCCTTCAGCTGGGCCTGTCTTTTGTACAGCTCGGTGATAAAAAAGTTCAGTGAAGTAACAAGAAGTCCACAATATTCCGGCTTAGCGATTAATAATTTGCGCACGCTGTCCAGACCGTTGACCGGCAACACAAAAACAACGGCATCGTCTTTTGCCGTATATGTAAACTGATGCATCCCCCGTTCCACATCACATATGCCAAGGAAATTTCCGGATGCCAGGACGGTGCAGACACCGCCGGCTACCGCTTCGACCCTTCCTTTGACCAGCAGACCGATGGAATCCACGGAATCTCCCTTCTCATACAGGAGAGTACCACTGCTTATAGAGTTCATGCTATTTAGTGTTAATTGAGCTTTATTATCCATATTTGGCAACCTCGTAAAATAATGGTGGCTCCGATATGGTCATATATGCACCCCAGTGCGTCCCCAGATCACCAGCCACAAAAATAAAATAATCCGTGCGCCCTGCTTCGAATCAGTCTCAGAAGACGTTACCTCTACAGTTAACTCGATCCAGGCGCCCCTACGACACACAAGAAGGTTTGCTTAGTGCTGCTTCATTCCTGACCTGACACGGTTCACAAGTTCCTGTTGCGTAAGACCCGAATGTCAACGCCACTTATAAAGGGCAGCTCCTCATCGAAAGACCCTAGGCAAGACAACACCCCTGCTATAGCGGATTGCAGGTACAGGGCACCGCTATCTCCCCGGCTGCACGGAAATCTTAACTAATATGAAATGTGAGCAGCCTAACGGCGCACACCGTCTTTGTCTCACACAAAATAAGTATATATGTTTTTCATGTTTATGTCAAGATTTTCACATCCAAAAAACAACTGACATATATTGTTTTTAAACACTCTGTCAGGAGTGATCCCATGCTTCCATCAATCTCTGTTCTACCGGGGGACGAGCGAATGGAATACCTGTGCGCCGAATTGGAAAAAAAGGGCGCTCATTGCTGTTCCTCCTGGAATGAAATCGCAGATTCCGGCATGATCATCTGTGGAATCCCCTTTACCAAAGATCAAAAATTCATGAACACTTCCCTGAAACCGGCTCTTATGATCGACAGTTTTTTAGGTCTTCTGACTCCTTCCCATATCCTGGTGGGAGGAGGGCTTCCAGAAGCTGTCACCCGGTGGTGTACCGATCATAGCGTTAAATATTATGATGTACTTACTGCTGCCGGTCTTGCAGAAAAAAATGCAAAGCTCACCGCAGAGGGGCTTCTGGTTCATTTGTTTACCCAGACCCGTTTTTCAGCAGGCGACTTCCGTACATTGATCATCGGCTACGGAAGATGTGGCAGGGAGATCGCCTCCATCCTCCGTAATTTTACGGAAGAAATATACATTTATGACACGGACCCCGCCGCCCTAAAAGCCGCCCGGTCTGAGCATTTTAAGATCCTTCCGGACAAAAGTGCCTTCCGGGATCATCCCGGATTGAAACAGCTCAATACACTGATCAATACGGTTCCCGGTCAGCCTCTGGGGGATGAACTGTGGCGGTGTTTTCCAGAACACTGCATCGTTTTTCAGGTGGCCTCCGGCCCTCTCGCACTGCCCTTTCCTCTGTCAGAGCACCTGGTAAACTGCCCGGGGATCCCTGGAAAATATGCGCCCAAAACAGCCGGGCACCTTATCGCCAATGAGATCTGCCATCACTTTCACCTTTAAGAAGTGATGGTAAAAAGTAATATCATCCATAAATATATTGAGAAAGGAAATGAATTATGTCTGCAGATTTATCAAATAAGAATATAGGGATCGCCATCACCGGTTCCTACTGTACTTATGAAAAAGTGTTTCAGGAGCTGCAGAAGCTGGCAGAGACCGGAGCCAATCTGTATCCGATCTTTTCTGACCACGCCGCCACTACTGACAGCCGCTTTGGCAAGTGCGCTGATTTTCTAAAACGCGCCGAGGAGATCACCGGCAAAAAGCCCATCACTACAATCCCGGACGCCGAGCCTATCGGACCAGGCGCCCTTTTCGACCTTCTGGTCATCGCACCCTGTACCGGAAATACCCTCTCCAAGCTTGCTAACGGTATCTCTGATACACCTGTACTCATGGCTGCGAAGGCACATTTAAGAAACAATCGTCCATTGGTAGTCGCACTCTCTACCAACGATGCGCTGGGAATGAATCTGAAAAACATTGGAATACTATTAAATACGAAAAATATCTATTTTATTCCTTTCGGACAGGATAATTATAAAGCAAAGCCAAACTCTATGATCGCCCATATGGAATTCCTGACTGATACCATCAGCCAGGCGCTGAACAGCTGCCAGCTGCAGCCGGTCATTCAGGGCCCCTGTCCGAAATAATCCGAAAGGAGCATAGCAAATGTGCGGTATCGCAGGTTTTTATCAAAATAAATATGATTTTCTCGCCCCGGAATACGGTGGCAGAAACAGGAAAAATAAATGGTATGGCACACTGGAAAAGATGAGGGACTGTCTTGTCCACCGGGGTCCCAACGATCAGCATGTGCTTCTGTACAGCCATGCCGGTCTTGCCCACACCCGGTTATCCATCCGGGATATCCAGGGGGGCGCCCAGCCCATGACTGCTTCCTTTCACGGAAAAACTGCCACTATTGTATACAATGGTGAGATCTACAACACCGAAGAGCTCCGGAACAGCCTTACCTCCTATTCTCTGCGCTGGAACACCAAATGCGACACAGAGGTGATCCTGAACGGCTATCTAGCCATGGGAACAGCTTTCTTCTCCAGACTGAACGGAATATTTGCTTTTTCCATCTACGATCACAACAGCGGCGAAATGCTGCTGGCAAGAGATCCTTTGGGGGTTAAGCCGCTTTTCTATCAGGAGCATCAGGATACTGTAGTCTTCGGCTCAGAACCCAAGGCGATCTTTGCTTATGGGGTACCTGCGGAGGCAGACAGGGACTGCTGGAATGAGATATTTGCCCTGGGACCGGCTAGAACTCCGGGAAAGGGTGGATTTAAAAACATGAAAGAGGTTCTTCCCGGAGAATGCCTGACCTTCACATCTGCTCCAAACGCACCCTACTATGACTGCCAGAAGCATTTCTTCTGGTCGCTGGAAGCACACCCCCACACAGATTCTTACCCGGATACGGTGGAAAAGGTAAAATGGCTGATCGAGGACAGCATACGACGCCAGATGGTATCGGATATCCCCATTTGCAGTTTTTTGTCCGGGGGACTGGACAGTTCCCTGGTGTCTGCCATTTGCCAGAAACATTTAAAAGAGCGGGGCAGGACACTGAACACCTTTTCTTTTGATTTTAAGGATAATCAGAAAAACTTTCAGGCAAACGCTTTCCAGTCCTCTCTGGACCGGCCTTTTGCCTCGGAAATGGCAGAGCACATAGGAAGCCATCACACCTTTTTGGAATGCGACAACCAGACCCAGGCGGACTATCTGTACAAAGCGGTTGACGCCAGGGATTTTCCCTGTATGGCAGACGTAGAGTCCTCTATGCTGTATTTTTGTGAGCTGGTATCCAAATCCAACCAGGTTGCTCTGACTGGAGAGTGTGCCGATGAAATTTTTGGTGGATATCCCTGGTTCCACAGAAAAGATATGTGGAATAGAAACACCTTTCCCTGGTCATGGGATATGGCTGCAAGAAAGGCACTGCTAAGAGAGGATTTTGCCCAGCATCTTCATATGGAGGAATACTCCCAGCATGCCTACCTGGATACTCTCGAACTGACTCCCCGCTGCAGCGAAGACAGCCCGGAAGAAGCAAGACGCCGCGAAATTGCATGGCTCAATGTCCGCTGGTTCATGATGACGCTTCTAAACCGCATGGACCGCGCCAGCATGTATTCCGGCCTGGAGGCGAGGGTTCCTTTTGCAGATCCGCGAATCCTGGGATATGTCTATAATATCCCCTGGGAGATGAAATGCCACAACGGAAGAACCAAAAGCCTTCTGCAGGAAGCCGGGAAAGGTCTTCTCCCGGATTCCGTCCTGTACCGCAAGAAGAGTCCCTATCCAAAAACCTATGATCCTGCCTATGAACGTCTGCTGGCAGGACGGCTCATGGAGATGCTGGATCAGACCAACTCTCCTCTATCCGACATTGTTGACCGCCAAAAGCTGGACGCTTTCCTAAAGAGCCCCAGCGATTACGGTAAGCCCTGGTACGGTCAGCTCATGGCCGGTCCCCAGATGCTTGCCTATCTCCTTCAGGTGGGATACTGGAGAGAAAAATATGGCATCTCGTAATATAGCAGCCATTACCTATTGGAAGGTCTGACGCAAAGGAGCTCCCTGTACAACCAGTTGTAAGCTATAGTTACAACCTATGCTGGTGCAGGAAGCTCTTTTTTTGTTTGCAGAACCATAATCTGGTCCGATGAAGTAAATTTAACCACTGTTTTTTACGAACAGCACATTCCCCCCTCCGTCGGCTGCGGCATATCAAATTCCATCATCCAGTATCCAAAATCCCCTAGCCGGATCTGCTTATTATGTATTCCCTTGAACCTGCCGAACCCAAACATATCCGCCAGATATTTATCCCTGCGGTGATACTGCCCTGGGATTCCGATGTAGATCTTCTCCTTCGTGTGGGACAAGAGCAGGTGCCTGTAATTATAATACCCCTGAAGCAAAAATGAATTGCTTCCCATCCGCCAGAATGCTTTAGGAAAATCAGAAAAGTCCACCGGGGAGATCTGCACACACACTTCCATTTCATCATCATCAAAAGGATACATCCCAGGATGGGAGGAAAAGATCTTCCGGAACTCGTATGCCTCATCGTGATCGGCTTCAATCTCTATCTGAACTTCCTCTCCCTCTTCTTCCGGCTCATCCGCTTCCGGCTGCTCTTCTGACCGAATTTCCTGCTGGATTTCCTGCCCAGTCTCTCTATGGGCTTCTGTTTCCACTTCGGAGGTTTCCTGAATGACCTGTTTTTCTGGAACCAGTTCCTCTGAAACCGCCTCTTCCAAGACTTCATTTTCTGAAACTGGCTCTTCTGAAATCTTCTCCGCCTTTTCTGTCTTTTGCTCCGAAAGCTCTGGAATCTCATCTGGAGCCTCCTCTGGCATATCCTCCAGCGTCTCCGCTGCCGCTCTCACCTTTTCCGGATGAACATAATCAAGAAGATTGATACTGTGGTCCTGTGTTCCGCCACATGTGATCTCATTTTCTGTGCCAATGATAATTCCTATGATATCCCCTTTCAGTGTATCCTCCGCCGGCTGCTCCAGACTGATATCGATCCTTGTCCCCTCTTCTGTCACCGTATCGGCGAACATTTTGTTTACCACATTCTTATTTTTTATGAGCAGATATATTTTCTGGCGGTGCAGTGATATTTTTCCCGTCAGCTGGATCTCGATCCGAAGTCTTGTCTGCTTTTTAGATAACTTCACAAAGCCTATGCTGCTGCCGTACTCTCCCCCATTATATTCATTCAGATATATGATCTTCCGCAGATAATTCATGCAAATTTCTCTCCTCCCATTTGGACTTTCTATATACAGTATATGGCTGCCTGGACAAAAAAGAACTCCTGCAAAAGAATTATCCTAGCGCCACATCCAGTATCATCATGATCGTAAATCCCACCGCAAAACCGATCGTCCCCATATCCGAATCTTCTCCCCCCGAAGATTCCGGAACCAGCTCTTCAATGATAACGAACACCATCGCCCCCGCGGCAAATGCCAGCAAAAATGGAAGAAGATTCTGGATCTGTTTTGTGAGAAGAATAGTAAACACCGCTCCAATAGGTTCTACCACCCCGGACAACACACCATACCCAAAAGCTCTTCGCCTGCTTTTCCCAAACCCTCTCAACGGTACGGAGATGATCGCCCCCTCCGGAATGTTCTGGAGAGCGATGCCCACAGATAGAAGAAACGCCCCCGCCATAGTGACCACCGCCCCTTCTCCTGTCATACAGTTGGAAAAGACAACTCCCACAGCCATCCCTTCTGGAACGTTATGCAGAGTGACCGCCAGCACCATCATCGTCACCTTTTTCAGCTGGCTGTCCGGCCCTTCTTTCTGGTTCGTCCTGGCATGAATGTGAGGGATCATCCGGTCCAAAAGCAGAAGGAAAAACACGCCTCCCAAAAAACCGCCAGAGGCTGGCAGAAAAGCAAATTTTCCCATGGAAGAAGACATGTCAATAGCTGGAAGCAGAAGAGACCAGACCGCCGCCGCCATCATAATCCCCGAGGTAAACCCCATCATGATTGTCAGAAGTTTGTCACTCATCTTGTTTCTCAGAAAAAAGACCGACGCTGCCCCCGCAGCCGTCCCCATAAAGGGCAGAAGAATTCCCAATAATACCATACTTTCATCACCGATCAAAAAGGGTAATGTCCAAAAGAACATTACCCTTACATATGTCTGGTTATTATATTATATGCAGTGACGCAGGAGGGAGTTACTCTGCGGTATAAGTATGCAGAGAAGTTCTACTATTTTAATATTATTTGACATCTCGACCTCCGTCAGATGATAACATTTAATAAACATTCCAGTGGGAATTGATGTAATACCCTCCGGGATTTTAATCCTTTCTAACAGATAGCATTCATAAAAAAGCCGCTTGCCAATTTTACTCACACTGTTCGGAATATTAATTTTCTTCAGGGATCTGCATTCTGTGAAGGCACCATCACCAATATATGAAATACCTTCTGGCAGCACAATATTCTCCAGTCCACTACAACCACTAAAAGTATAATCCTCTACTTTTTCCAATTTACATCCCCTTGAGAAAGTAACGGTCTGCAGGTTAGGAGAATGCGCAAACGCTCCTTCACCAATGCTCTTTACACCAGCTGGAATATCAATCTCCTTTAATCCCCATGAAAATGCAAATGCCATCTCACCAATACGTTCTAATGTATCTGGCAGGAAAACTCCCTCTGCCATATAGTCGTATTCCAAAGAATCGCCTTCTGTAGTATTAAAGGCTTTTTCACAAACAGTGGTTACACCCTCATCAATGATTACTTTGCGCAAATTTTCTCTGCAGTCTTTATAATTCATCCACGGATTTGTTTTCATTTCACCATTTCCATAAATCCTTAACAGTCCATTACTATATTCCCAGAAAACCGATTCTCCGCAGTTGCCTTTTATGGTTTCCTCTGCATAAATGGGATGGCAGTCCAATAAGAAAACGCAACAAAAAAGGACTAAAACAACTAATATTTTTTTCATGAATATCTCCTTTTTACAAAGCGAAATCGGTAGCTTTTGCATTCCTTCCATCCGGATGTGCCATCAGCATCTACCTTACTATTTTGACCTTCCGTTTTCCGACCCAGCATCCTGCACCGGATTCGGCATCTACATATGCCCGGAACTGAAAATAATACGTTTTACCTTTTTTCAAACCAGTAATCTTCTTTGAAACATTTCCCTCATTCAGAAAAAGCGTTGTGATTTTTGAATTTTTCATATTTGCAGACTCCGAATATCTTATTTCATATCTGTCATATGCCCAATCCTTATTTTCTATCTCAATATGTGCATGAACAGCTTCATTTTCTTTATTTTCAATTTTATATTTATACCAGAAGGGTGTAAGTATCACCTTTTTCGCTTCGGGTCCAACATAAAATGTCATATCTGAATTGCTGTCCGCCCCCTGACAGTACCATGCAACAGCTGCATATCCCTTTTTCGTCACATTCAAGGGTATTTTTAAAAGGGTTCCAAACTCATAAACACCTGGCAGTTTTCCTTTTTTCTTCCCGCCTTTCAGCTTGTAAGTAATAGGGATCATCTTCCCCCTGGCTAATGCCGTCTTCCCTTTGGGTACCATGCGTATCTTCCTGCCACCTGCCCGCCAGATCCGCAACCCTTTATATGTATCAATTTCACAGGAAATTTTTGAACGGTTTACAACCCTTTTTAGCTGCGGACACTGTTTAACAGCACTTTTTTTCCATGATTTCAAAGAAGCAGGCAAGATCAATTCCTTTAACATCTTGCAATCATAAAATGCATACGCACCTATTTTAGTCACTCCATCTGGTATCCGAAGATGTTCCAGTGCAACACATCCAGAAAACGCACTTTCTCCAATCTCTCTGATATTTTTTCCAAACTCGATTTTTTCTAGTAAATAACAATTACTAAAGCATTCTGTTCCTATTTTAGTCAATGAATCAGGAAACACTATACTTTCTGCGTTGGAAAAACCAGCCAGCGCCTGTTCTTCCAATTCTGTTATCCCCTCGCTAATGACTATTTTCTTAATCTTTTCTTTTTCTTCCCATGCCAGAGAACGATGGTCATAATAAGTAAGTGTTCCTTTGCCAGAGAACGTAATAATACCATTCTCAGACAAGCTGTATTGGATGCGTTCTTTAGCATTCAAGGATTGCTCCATGGCATTCAGGATACATATGCAAACACAAATGCCAGTAATTAATGGAATTAATCTTCTCATGCTCCCTCCAATTTAGTTATTTCAAGATTGTTTTAATATTTTTTAAAGGAATAGTCGCTATATACTGCTCCTTTCCACTCCCTGACTTTTTAGCCATTTTCACCACAAAATCTAAATTGTCTCCAACTATATGTCCGCCTTCAAGCTCAAAATCGAATTTATTTTCTTCAATTCCCGGAAATGAAATATATTCCCTGTAACATTTTTTTGTTCCATTTTTCTTAAAATCGATTCGAGTTATTGATACTGGCTTTTTAACTTTTTGATTTCCACTGGTAATCAATATTTTCCACGTATTTTTACCTGCATTTTCTATGTCAATAGATTGAAATGAGTCATTTGCTTGTAAAATATGTTTTGATGTATCATCACCAACCTTATATTGTTCATAAAAAGAACCAATACATGCCTTTTTTAATTCCCATCTAATATTTTCATCTTTAAAAGATAGTGCTTTTTCAAATTTATTTTTTAATATTTTCTTTTGTATTTTATCCATATCATATAAACTAATCTCTACTACTGAGGGTTTCGTGAGCTTTTTCCAGATAACCATGGTTTTTCCATCTGCAGTAAGTGCAGCATCTACTCGATGCATTTTTCCCGGTCCACTTTTTTTGCCTTTTTTATTTGCATACTCTAAATCTGTAAGCACTAAAAATGACTTTTTTTTCTTTTCCCAATCTTTAATGTCATAAGTTTGCTTATGAGAAATCTGCTCAAATTTTTCTTCCTTCATGATCACTAAATTCCGGGCAAAACCGTTTTTAGCATTTCCGGCCAGAAGATAGTATCCCACTCCATTACAAGAAAACTGTTCAAATGTCTGACCATGGGCAAATCCCACTAAATTAGTTTTTTCAGAAAAATTATGATACTTATTACCACATAAACTTCCTGACATTAATATTGCATCATTATACTCTTTCGATTTTTCATCATTTGACCTATGCTGTAACGTATAAATCCCATTAGCTAACGGCATATAATTTTGTATTGCTTTTTCAGAAGGCGAAAAATCAAAAGACTTAATAAGCATTCCCGAAATAGGATTTGTTATAGCCCTATTTAAATTATCATTTGTTGTTCTCTGCCTTGTTAATTTTCTTGTTTTCCCCATTAATCCATTAATATAATTTTCATACTCCTGGGATGTTTTAAAGTAATCTGCGTCAAAGATACATTCATCATTTTCATAATCTTCGACATCATCTAAATCTGCATCCATACAAGATTCCCTGATTTCATCAGTAAATTCTTTCATTTCAAATAAATCAGATTGAATAATCTTTGGTTTTTCATCACATTTAGCGATAAAACCAAATTCGATACACTGTTTTGGTTCTAAATTTTGATTATTTACTACATTGTCAATATCATAGTAACATACACCTTCTTCCTCTTCCTGTGTAAGGATGGTTGCATTCCAAATACTTTCAATATTAAAATTGGTTTCTAACATAAGTTTCCAGTCTTCAATTCTGTTATTTCCACAATTAGTTATAGTTATCTTACCATTAATATAATTATTCCAGGAACTATATTCTGTATATTCTACTTTATACTCTGTCATCACTCCAAGACAAATTCTAGTCGTGTTACAATATTTCGGGAAATCCGGCTTTTGGGGAGACTTTATTGTCATACCAAAAGAAACTTTTCCGTCAACCGGAATATCTTGATTCCAATCCGCATTATGAATTGTATAACTTCCTTTTTCACTAGACATTACCCTCGCATTCCAAATATTTTCTATAGAAAAATCCGCAGGCAGCCTTATTTCCCAATCATCTATTTTTTCGTCTGTAATATTTGTAAGTGTCACATCCACATTAAAATATTCATCCCAACTGCTGTTAACATGATAGGAAAGCTCAACATCACTATTGTCCTTAGTGGAAATAGAAACATTATTGGAATTATTCTCATATTCTGTTAATTCCTTTGCTTCTACATATCTCGGTTCTAACTTCGTGATACTACTAAAAAGCAGTAATGCTATTAAAAGAAAAGAAATGATTTTCCTATATTTGTCCATATAATTTGTTTTCTTTATTACCCTTCTCATTTTGTGCCTCCTAATTTTACATAGCAAATTGCTGTTCATTTTTTCTTAATGTATACTTTATCATTTCTTAATAATTTATACAAGAACAATCGTTCGTCTTTTTTCGACATAAATCGACAAACAGATAACCGCACATGAAAAAAGTCCATTTCAGACACAATACCATGCATCTAAAAATGGACTCTTTATTCTCAGGCAGTACGACACCCAGATCAATCAAGCAGGGAATAAATCACTTTCATAAACTCTTCCTGCGAGATTGCAATCCCCTGTACTCTGTATCCAATTTCGTTGTTAAAAAACTCCGCCTTATAATTTGTGCTTCCTTCCTGGAACTCAGCTGTAAATGTAACCTTTTTTCCGTTGATGGTGGATTCTTTTATATCGCTGTCAGCATATATCATATCTGACAACGGTATCTTTCCCTTCTGGAATTCGATCTCCATGTATGGATAGTCAGGACCAGTCCCTCCCTCTATACTGTACCACAGTACGGCCCGGTCACTTGTTACTATATCCCCATCATAGTAAAAATCAAATTTTTCTTTTAAATTATTTTTCACCAGATTTTCAGGAATATAACAGTCTGACATATCACGTCCATAATACCGATTGACTTCTTCTAGTGTTAGTTCTTTCTTTTCCCCCTCCGGAAGCACTAACTTAGCCGCCGCTACGGCATCATGATCCGGCTCATTAAAGTAAACTTTATTCCCATTCTCTTCCCAGGATGCAGAATATGTTTCGTCTGCCGGGTTATCAGAAATATGGATCCAGATACCTATGCCGCCCAATACTATGACAGCTAGTAAAATACCAATAATGATCCCTGTTTGTTTTTTCATAGACTTTTCCAGGAAAAATAGATATTACTCATATGTTTCCTGTACCTCCTTTACAATTTTATAACTTCTCGGAATCTTCAGCCTTGATTTTATAAGGCTTTCAGACCCCTA
>CAJUFM010000054.1 GCA_910585745.1 uncultured Eubacterium sp.
ACCCGCTGTAGGCATTCCCGGAGCAGCGGCATTCCAGAATACGGTATCAATTTCGAAGTTGCTTAATGCAATCTCTATTCCCTGCGATTCATAAAGGTAGGGCGCAAACATAGTTCCATATCAGCCAACGCCCTATCAGTAATTCGTACTACATATTGCTTCATACTTGATGGCTCTCCCTAAACTTTTCAAATGCTGAAGCTGCATCCTGTACCTTGCCAGCCCGCAAGTCATCATAGCCTTCTTGCAATTTTGTATGGATTTCCTCCGCTGTCATCAAATCCGCATTGAGTACAGAAGGCGCATTAGGTAACGTAACCGCAAACGGTATTCCTCCTATCAGAGATATTTTGTTAAGATATATATCTATAGCTGTTTACATAGGAATACCTAATCTCGTTAATACATCTTCCGCTCGTTGTTTTACAGTAGGGTTTACTCTTAAATTTAATGTTGCTGTCTTTTCCATCATAAACTCATCTCCCTTTGTTTCATTGTTACGCATTTGTCGTTACTTATAAAGTCCTAATTTGCTCTTTTACACTTAAGCCGTTGTTTTGTTCTTTTTACCTATAATCAGGTATTCCCAACCGTTGTGCTGCTTCTCTCCAATACTTCTCATCTTCAGAATCCTGTTCCCCCGCTTCTCTTGCCAATTTATTTGCCAACTCAACTAATTGTGATGAATAGTCAGTTCCTGTTAAGAGAATTTGTATATTACTATTCACAAACCATGGTGCTTTACTAAGCAAACCGCTTATTCTTATATCCTGCACGACCTTCTCATTGTCATAAGGAATCTTTAAAAAAGTAGGATTCCATACTATCTTACCATTTATACAAACATCTTCAATAATCATACACTGCGCATAACCACAAATGCCAATGGCAATTCCTACTGAACCACAATTATAATAATGTTTCCCTTGACATTCCAATTCACCCGGCAAATGCGTATGTGCACAAATCAAATAATCTGTATTAATCTTTTTTAGCCATTCTTTGGTATTTTCTCCCTCAATAAGCAAACGTTCGCGGGAACTTACAGGAGAACCATGACAAATAGTTACATCTGGATAGCCTGTTTTTGAGTACTGATAGAAAATTGGTAAATGTTCAAAAAAGGAAAAATCTTTTTCATTCAATTGCTTATATGCAAACAAAAGATTGCCTGTAGCTGAATTCCATCTCCATTTTCCATTTTCAACACCTTGCGCAATTATCTTTCTTTGTTCCAACATATAATCTTCTCTGTTTCCTCTTAGAAATACGCAATTATGCTTTGAACAAAAATCATACACATAATCCATAGTTTCGCGTGTGTAAGGAGTATCTGAAATATAATCTCCAAGAAACAAGTATTCATCACAAGAAACTGATTTCATGTATGAAATACAGGCTTTGAGTGCAATAATATTACTATGTATGTCCGATATGATACCAATTCTCATAATTAACTTCCTATTTTACAATTTCACTTTATCTATGATGCATATGATAGCTTTATTACACAGAACACTAAAATTTGCTTTCTTTTGATTATACCGCCCCCACTTTCCATTTTCCACATAAATATGCAGCATAGTAGACGCCATGTCAAACTTTAGTATTTAAAATAATCTTCGTTGTATCATCACCAAGACCTAAGTCAGGATTTTGGATACAGCGATTTTCAAAAGTATAAATGTGCCTTCCCTCGCCAAACAAATCAGCAAGGTTTTCTTATGCCATTGATGTAATTATTTAGTGCGTGATGTTAAAAATGTTGCCAATCGTTGCCAGTATCTAAACAAATTTGTTTGGAAACTGCATAAATACTAGGTTCTTAAAGCCCATTTCATCACTCGAACTCAGTGACATCCGTGGCACCCTCCGCAGCCGCCGCCACAGGTATGTCCCTCTCCGTGATGATCACAGTTAGGGGTATTATCTGTCTCAAGTATTCCTTTTAAAAAGTCTGCTACTGCCCTGTCGGCATCACCAGTTACTCCTGGTACCACCAGAATTCCTTCTTCGCTAAGCGCCATCATGGCACCTTCACCGATTCCTCCGCAGATCAGCACTTTCACATTTCCTTTTGCGAGAAATCCAGCTATAGCCTCGTGTCCTGTTCCATTGGTATCCACTACCATCGTATTTACAAGACCACTCTCTCCAAATTCAAATACCTTAAATTTTTCTGTATGTCCAAAATGCTGGAACACCTGTCCTTCCTCATCATATGTTACTGCTATTTTCATATATTTCCTTCCTTTCCTGTCTATTCTGGCAGAACCTGGCTCCATGGAGTTAGCCTGGCAGCATAAACCTAACCTCTGCCAAATAACATGATTATAACAAAAAGCGCGAATTTTCGCAACTACTGTGCCATCTTCTCCGAAAAAAAGAAAAGAAATTGAATTCCCTCTTGTCAGCTTCGCCAATGCTTGATAAAATAAATCTGTAAAATGATCTGGACATGTTTTCAGACATCCAATATTGTAATGCCTCATAACGCGGCATATTAGTTTAAATAAGGAGATTATCATGGGCGGATTTTTCGGCGTTGCAGCAAAAAACGACTGCATTTTTGATTTATTTTTTGGGACGGACTATCATTCCCACCTGGGAACGAGACGCGGCGGTCTTGCCGTGTATGGAGAGGACGGTTTTGACCGCGCCATCCATAATATCGAAAATTCTCCTTTCCGGACTAAATTTGATAAAGATGTACAAAAAATGAAAGGCTATTACGGCATTGGCTGTATTTCAGATTACGAGCCCCAGCCATTGATCGTGCGCTCCCACCACGGCACCTATGCCATAACCACAGTTAGTAAGATCAACAATACAAAAGAAATTGTAGATACTATTTTTTCCAATGGGAATTCTCATTTTCTTGAAATGAGCGGCGGTGATATCAACCCCACAGAACTGGTGGCTGCCATCATCAACCAGAAGGAAAACATTATTGAGGGGATCCATTATGCACAGGAACTCATCGACGGTTCCCTGACGATGATGCTCATGACGCCAAAAGGCATCTATGCCGCCAGGGATAAATATGGACGTACTCCTATCGTTATCGGCAAAAAGGAAGATGCATATTGTATCTCCTTTGAATCTTTTGCATATCAAAATCTGGGCTATCAGGACTTTAAAGAATTGGGCCCTGGTGAAATAGATGTCGTGACAGAAAAAGGTGTACATGTACTGATGGCACCTGGAAAAAAACTAAAGATCTGTACCTTCCTATGGGTATATTATGGATATCCCTCCAGTTCTTATGAGGGAGTCAGCGTAGAGCAGATGCGCTATAACTGCGGAGCCAGCCTGGCAAAGCGGGACAATGTCAAGCCGGACATCGTGGCAGGTGTGCCAGATTCTGGTACAGCCCATGCCATTGGCTACTCCAACGCTTCGGGAATCCCATTTTCCCGGCCCTTTATTAAGTATACGCCAACCTGGCCCCGTTCTTTTATGCCTACGATACAGAGCAAACGGAACCTGATCGCTAAAATGAAACTGATCGCAGTTCATGATCTTATAAAGGACAAGAGCCTGCTCCTCATCGACGATTCTATCGTCCGGGGCACCCAGCTTCGTGAGACCACAGAATTCTTATATAAAAGCGGTGCGAAAGAAGTCCATATCCGGCCCGCCTGTCCTCCTCTGGTATACGGCTGCAAATATTTGAATTTCTCCCGTTCTACTTCAGAGATGGATCTGATCACCAGACGTGTGATCGCCCGTCTGGAGGGCACAGAAGATGTATCCGATGACATACTGCAGGAATATACCGATCCAGAATCACCCAAGTATGAACAGATGGTAGAGGAAATCCGCAAAGAGCTGAATTTTACAACCCTGCGCTATAACCGTCTGGATGATATGCTTGCCTCAGTGGGTATTCCCCAGGAAAATCTGTGCACCTACTGCTGGAATGGAAAAGAATAAACGACTTAACCAGATAGTACTATCATGCTTAACCAGGGGTCTGTTCCGTATAAATTGGGACAGATCCCTTTTTTCTACATTTATTTTCTTTTATCGTCATATCCCCTCACTTTTCGACATTTTCCGCATAAAATGTAATAACAAACTAAAGAATGGAGAATTCTATGTATCTCACAATCTCTATCATAGTACTGATCGCCATTGTATGCCTCCTGATCTTTCATTGGAGAAAGAAAAAGATCATCTGCAAGATCTGCTGCATGTCTGACATGCACAAATGCCGGCTCCTGAATGAACTGGTGGAACCTCTTGGCTATAACTACTATTCCAGGCAGGACATTTTTTCCAGCCGCCTGGACGCCTGGCAGAAGGATTTTGGTTATGGAGCTGTTTATGACCGGGGAGCACCATATTTTAATATGGTATTTGACAGTTATCCTGTCTATTTTGATCATGACGGCAAAACATGGCTGATCGAATTTTGGAAAGGGCAATACGGCATCAATACCGGAAGCGAAGTGGGGATCTATCATACCGATCAAATCATATCTCCGGCGGCCCGCAAATTTACCATTTTTCATGCTGCATCAGAGGAAGAAATGCCAGAAATCACCATGCGTCTCCGGCGAAGGGGCTGTCCCGTCGCCGCACTTCAGAAAGAACACTGGTGGCTGACCATTTTTTCCATGGGACTGTTTTCCAGACCAGGAGAGTTGTCAGTGGATATCACACTCCGGTTCCACGACCTGTCGATGAGGGATGCCTTCCTGGATGCCCTGCTGGCCAGCGGACACGATCCTGATGATATCGACGTCATGTATACCAGTATTTCTTTTACTTTCCGCGCCGGCACCCAACATTGGTGTTTCTTGAAAAAATGGTACTGCCATTATGTTCAGTTTAAAAACCGGATCTTCTGTAAGCTTTTCTGTTTTGTAACAAGACCTTTTGAAGATTCCGGCAGCAGGCTTTTGTATCTATATTATTACATTCCCTTTGTATTCCGCCGTATCTTCAGGCTGAGACGTTTTGGACGAAAGGGAAGGCATCACAAAAAACACTGAAAGGAGATCCGGATGAGCTGCCGAAGACGACTAAATAAATCCTTTCGCAATGTTCCCGTTCTTCCTCTGGATTCTGGAAGCCGTTATGTGCTTTTTAGTGACTGTCACCGGGGAAGCGGTACCCAGGGCGACAATTTTCTGAAAAACCGCCATCTCTATCTCGCCGCCCTGAATTATTATTATCGGAGCGGTTACACTTACATTGAACTGGGGGATGGAGACGAACTGTGGGAAAATAGGAACATGGAACAGATCAAAGAAATCCATGGTGACGTGTTCCGGCAGCTGGCCCGGTTTTATCAGGACAACAGGCTCTATATGATCTACGGAAATCACGACATGATCAAAAAACGCGCCTCTTTTGCCCGAAAAAAGTGTTCCACCTATTACTGCATCTCCAGCCAGTGCCAGAAAGAATTATTTCCTGATATCATTTTTTATCCGGGACTGGTGCTCCGCAATGAGCAGACGGGAAAAAGCCTGTATCTCACCCATGGACACCAGTCCTCCCTGCTGAACTCCACATTGTGGCCGGTCAACTGTTTTCTCGTCCGTTATCTGTGGAAACCGCTGGAACAGGTAGGAATCCTGGACCCAACCAGTGCAGCCAAAAATAATACCACCAAACAGCGTTCTGAAAGCCGGCTGGCGGCATGGGCAAAAGAATACCACCGGACATTGATCACCGGACACACCCACCGCCCGATGGTCAGCTCCGAAGATTCATCCTATCTGAATACAGGAAGCTGTGTCCATCCCCAGTGCATCACCTGCATCGAGATCTGCCATGGACGGCTTACTCTGATGAAATGGTATATGAGTGCGCGGGTCAGCGGCAGCCTTTATGTGGAACGGGAAGAACTTGCTGGTGATACTTATTTTAATCTGAAACCATCACGAAACGAATTTTTCGCCATCAGATAAAACAGCGCCAGTCTGAGCATCTCTCAGATTGGCGCTGTTATCATTTTACTCCTGGATCAGATCCCTTAAATGCTGCAGCAGTTTTGTCTCCATAGGAATATTTCCTGGCATTGAAAATTCATGTGCCACTGCCAGCCCTTCCTCGATCACTTCTGCAATCTTATCGGCATCTGCTTCTTTTCCATAGAGATAATACGCATACACCCTTCTGCCATTCAGATCCATATCGTTCTCGATCATGGCGGGCGCCTGGTTCTTATATCTTTCTACCTTCTTTCGGTCTTTTTCCAGATAAGAATAATAAAATATCAGCTCGCCACAGACACCACCTAAAAAAGTCGGCACATTCTGGGGCAGCGCTTTTTCCATTTTATGTATCAGCCGACTCACCCGCTCCTCATCTCCTCTTTCCAATGCACAAAAATACTGAAATTGAACATATCGATATTTTTCGGCGAGAGCGGCACCGGATAATTCCACCTCTTCTGACAGCCAGTCCTCAAGCTGCGCCGGTTGTGTCCCTTCCATTATAAGGGCCAGAATCTGTTGACTCTTCCTTTGCAGCACCGCCTGCGGTGAATTCCCCATACCAAAACAGGCAACACTGATCAATTGTAATATTCCGAAAGAAAAAACAATGATCGCTCCCAGCATATACATCCGGAAAAATTCTGTGCCTGCCGCCACATGGTACACCAGCATACAGAGCATACCATAACAAATAAACCCTGATATATTTCCCACCCCCAGAGACATGATCCGGATCCTGCTGTCCAGGAAAAAATCCGGGGCAGCGATTACGTTCACCCGGGGGATAAAACAAAACTTATCCTTTTTCATCGTTAAATGCCCCTGGCTTTTCAGAATTTTTATATTCAAATAACGGAAAGAAGCAAACTTTCCACTCTGCAGAATCTTAGCTGCCAGCAGATTCATGAATCCTGTTACCAGGCTCCAAATAATAAACGAACCATAATATGCCCCTATGATCTCTAAAAATAGCATTCCTTATCCTCCTGTATTCTGATCCTCATAATATAACCATTAAAGAAAGTATAGCAAATTTTCCCCGGTTTTGCCACAATAACTGGATATTTTTGTTTTTTATATTTCACATTGCTTTAGAATAGAAAGAGAACTGCCTAAAAGCAGCCCTCTTCCCCGATATCAAATATTTTGTTCCCGATTCCCACCTTTTAGGGTCCATACACCTTTATCCCTAAATTAAATTTGCACTCTGGATCTGTATGTCTCCTGACAATACGCTTTGTCAGGAAAAATCATCTTCATTCACTTTGTCAAAGCAAATACCCGTGATCTTTCCGTTTTCATCGCTAAC
Organism: uncultured Eubacterium sp.; assembly: GCA_910585745.1. Taxonomy (GTDB): domain Bacteria; phylum Bacillota; class Clostridia; order Lachnospirales; family Lachnospiraceae; genus Eubacterium_F. The sequence continues at coordinate 7,264 of CAJUFM010000054.1, forward strand.
ATAATCGAGCATATACGAGGGCTCTTCCAAAAGATGATAGAACTTTGCCGGATCCTGATATTGACATGCCTTTCCTTCAATATGAACCGTAAGCCCCTGCTTTTTCGCCCGATCCAGCTCTTCCTGGAGCCACGAAGCTTCTCTCATTTTATCCCTCCCGTACTGCATGAAAAAGGAAGTGTACACCGTGATGCGTAAAATCAAATCCCTTTACATAAAGTGTAAAGATAAAAAATATTCAACTTGATAATCAACTGCTTATTCACATATTTAACGGAATTTTGAGCGACCCTGCTTGTTAGAAAAATAGACTGTTCTCAGGAAAGTTGCCAGATTGAACCTTCCGCCCCATATCACATTCATCCCCCCTTTACGAACATTTCTTATCTCTTCTTTATTATAGTATTTTCCCAGGCGAAAAATCAAGTGTCGTTTATACGCGAAAACTGTCGTTTATACGTAAAAACTGTCGTTTGAACATAATCTCACCACAATTCATGTAAATTGTCACAAATTTCTTTACATTTTTCCATTATTTTTTATCTTTAATATGTTGACTTTATTTATGTAATAACTTATACTTTTCATACAGCATCAAATAATTCGGAAAGGAAGTGGGCTTGTGAGAATAGAACGCATCAATGATAATCAGATTCGATGCACCCTGAGTAAGCACGATCTGATTGAGCGTCATTTAAAGATCAGTGAACTGGCATACGGTTCTGACAAGGCAAAAGAGCTTTTTCGGGATATGATGGAACAGGCAAACATGGATTTCGGATTTGAAGCAGATGATATTCCTCTCATGATCGAGGCAATCCCTACCTCCAAGGAATCCATTGTACTCGTGATCACCAAGGTAGAAGATCCAGATGAATTTGAGGAAAAATTTTCAAGATTTGGAAATATTGCAGATAGATATGAAGATGGTTCTGATGAAACGGAGGAATACTACGATGACGACTCCGACGAAATGCCAGAAGATGATTATCATGGAGACTTGATCAATTGTTTTGAACAATTAAATGATATTATTGAAAATGCTTCTGAGTCTGAACATGGCACTGAATTCGTTCCTCTTCATGAGATTCTGAAAAAGAACAAAAAAAAGAAAGCAGCTGCAGAAACAGAGCATAGGCCGATCCCGCTGGAGTTTGGAAGATTATATTCCTTTTCATCCCTAAACTTTGCTATCGGTGCTTCAAAAGCCATTTACCGGTTCTATATGGGTAAAAACAGTATGTGGAAAGATGAAGATACCTGTAGATACTACCTGCTGCTGAACCGTCACGACGGAAAACTTCCTTTTGACCGGATCTGCTCCATCGTAAGTGAATTCGGCAAAAAAGAGGCACTAACCTATGCCACTCAGGATTTCTTCAATGAACATTACAAGTTGATCTTAAAGGATGATGCGATCACCCGGCTGTCATTGCTTTGATCCGGGGACATGTCTTCACTTAGCGCATTTATCAAAAAGACAGCCGCTTTTTCTACTCTGAAAAAGTGGCTGTCTTTAATTTACACATTCGCTTTATTTGCCAGATATTCATTTATTTTAGATACTAACTCATCACAGTCGATACCATGAACCATAGCTGCTTCTTCCAGACTTTCCCCCTGAGAAGCAGGACACCCTACACAATGCATGCCAGATGCCATGAGAATAGCAGCGATTGTCTGATCCTTTGTAAGAATTTCACCAATAAGCATGTCCTTCGTAACTTCCATCATTTCTGATCCTCCTTTCAAAAACAGTACCACTTCGATTATATTCACTTGCAGCACAAATGTCAAGCTAGATTTAGTATGTACAAAACCTATTGGGTTCAGTCAAATTTTACTTGTATTTTTCCCCAATTTGTATTAGAATGAGGATATCTACTAGAAAAGGAGGATATTATCATGGCATACACTATTACAGATGCTTGCATCAGTTGTGGTTCTTGTGCGGCTGACTGCCCTGCTGGAGCAATCTCAGAAGGTTCTGCACATTTCGAGATCGATGCTGACGCATGTTTGGATTGTGGAGCATGTGCTTCTACATGTCCTACAGGCGCTATCGAGAACTAATACAGTGTTACATATAAACTGTATTCTTCTTATAGCGATTTACGACAGAAACTCCGAGTGCCACGCTTCGCGAGAGCGCCCGGATCCGCGGAGGCGTCCGAGTACTTTGCAAACAAACTCGCTGGTATTCTTATTTTACCTTCGCGTAAACAAAACAGACAGGAATCGTTCTCACGAATTCCCTGTCTGTTTTGCTTTACTCAATATTCATCACAGCCTCTTCAAAAGCTCTTCACGCTGCTCTTCAAAACCTGGCTTGCCAAGAAGGGCAAACATATTTTTCTTGTAGCTCTCCACTCCTGGCTGATTGAAAGGATTCACTCCAAGAATATAACCGCTCACTCCACAGGCAAACTCAAAGAAATAGAAAAGCTCTCCGAGATAAAATTCGTTCTGTTCCGGAACACGGATCACAAGGTTCGGTACGTTCCCATCGGTATGAGCCAGCTGGGTTCCTTTCATGGCATTCTTATTTACAAAGTCCAAAGTCTTTCCTGCGAGATAATTCAAGCCATCCAGATCTACTGGTTCCTCTTTTAACGTAATATCCAGTGCCGGGCTTTCCAGTTCCATAACCGTCTCAAACATAATACGGGATCCATCCTGGATAAACTGTCCCATGGAATGAAGATCTGTGGTCAGATCCACGCTGGCTGGAAAAATACCCTTCTGATCCTTTCCTTCACTCTCTCCATATAACTGTTTCCACCACTCACTCACATAATGGAAAAATGGTTCATAATTCGCAAGAACCTCTACAGCTTTGCCTTTTCTCAAAAGGATATTCCGGACAGCTGCATACAATACCGAATTATTTTCATTTACCGGGCTCTCCAGACAGAGCTTTCTCATGCTCTGAGCCCCTTCCATCAGCCGATCCAGATCCGCGCCGCTCACTGCGATGGGAAGCAGGCCCACTGCTGTCAGAACTGAAAAACGTCCTCCCACATCATCTGGTACCACAAAACTCTCATAGCCCTCTTCTGTGGCAAGGTTTTTCAATGCCCCCTTCGCCTTGTCCGTGGTGGCATAAATCCGCTTTGCAGCCTCTTCCTTGCCATATTTATTCTCAAGCATTTCCTTAAATACACGGAAGGCAATCGCCGGTTCTGTGGTTGTTCCTGATTTGCTGATGATGTTGACAGAAAAGTCCCTATCCCCAATGGTCTCGATCAACTGAGACAGATATGTTCCGCTGATACTATTTCCTGCATAATAAATCTCAGGTGTCTTACGCACTGACTTGTCCACACAGTTGTAAAATCCATGTCTCAAAAATTCGATGGCAGCCCTGGCTCCGAGATAAGAGCCTCCGATACCAATCACAACAAGAACCTCTGAGTCAGACTGGATCTTCTGTGCCGCCTTCTTGATCCTGTCAAATTCGTCCTTATCATAATCTACCGGAAGATCGATCCATCCAAGAAAATCATTTCCGGCACCATTTTTACTCACCAGAGTTTCTTTTGCTGCCGCCGCAATATCAGCCATGGATTTTACTTCATCATCGCTGATAAATTTCTTTGCCAGTGAATAATCAAATGTAACATGCTTACTCATACTTAGCCCCTTTCTTTTCACTTCGAGATATATACTTTTGAATTGGCACAATGTGCCAATCTGATACTTTTATTATATCAAACCGGTTGCCAAAACACAAGTACAACCCGGCATCTGCAACACAGCTCCAACCTTGTCAGACCATATATTCTTTCAGTACTTCCTCGATAACAGCCTCTTCTTCTTTGGTAAATTCAATTTTAACAGGTGGCTCATCTTCCTGTTTCATAGACAACAGTTCTTCCAGCTGCGCCCGTTCTTCTTCAAAATACTCCCTGTGATATTCCTCCATCTCTTCGTGCTTAAATACCTGGTTCTCCAGTCTTGGCTTGTAAATATTTTCCAAATAATCCCTTACTTCTACCAGCAGTCTTTTTCTTCGGAAACGAAGATTTAAACATATGTCCTCCAGAATAATGATGCCACATATCGCAATACCTACAAAAAGAAATTCTATCATCATTCTGCGGTCACTGTCCAGAACTGCTATGTACAGGTTAGCCAGAAGGCTTGTCAAAAGCGTAATTCCAAACATTACATCCCCCAGAACCTCCCAGGTATAAAGATGAACGCCTGCTGCCCTGTAAGAATTCAGATACTTGTCCACAAAAATCTCAACATTCTCAACCCCCATTTTCAGTTGATAGCATGTCTCAAATTTTTTCAGCAGCATTTTCATCAGCGGATGTTCTGATTTTCCCATCTGTCCGGCGGCCCGGATCAGCCTCCGGTACATTCTGCTCACAAATAACTTGATCACAAAACATAAGAAACCAAATCCAATTATTAAATACAATACCTCTCTCATATCATACCTCTCTTCCCGATAATTACAATTATCTGCCTATTGGCACGAATTGTGACAGGAACGGCGGCACCGTCCTTTTGTACAGTATATCAGATCCCTGATATACCTGTACAGATACCGCTGATATAATATGACATTTTCGTATGACAGGAAACGACAGACTTTTACACGATTCTCACTTCGTCAATAATATCCGCTACTTTTACCACTGCATTGTGCTGGTCACTGGCTTCCATTGAGCGGACATAGTCCTTTCTGTCCTCGTATACTCTATTCACCGCTTCCAAAAGTCTTTCACTGGTCAGATCCTCTTCCTGGATCACATAACTAAAGCCCTGCTTTTCAAAAGATTCTGCATTTAAAATCTGGTCTCCCCTGCTTGCTTCCATGGACAACGGGATCAATATGTTAGGCTTGTGAAGCGCTAGCAGCTCACAGATGGCATTAGCGCCAGCACGGGAAATAACAAGATCCGCTGCATCCAGAAGATCGCATAATTCTTTTTGGATATATTCAAACTGGACATATCCTTCTGTCCCTTTTAATGCCTCATCAACTTTATCCTTTCCACATAGATGGATCACCTGATAATCTTTCAGAAGTTCCGGAAGAATATCCCGGACAGCTTCATTTACCCGGACGGAGCCAAGACTTCCTCCAATCACAAGGATCACTGGTTTGCCAGAAGAAAAACCACAAAAATCAAGTCCCTTTAAGCGGTTACCGGAAAAAAGTTCTTTTCTGATCGGAGATCCTGTAAGATGCGCCTTTTCCTCCGGCAGATGCGAAAGTGTCTCTGGAAAGTTGGCACAAACTGCCGTTGCCGACGGAAGACAAAGGCGGTTGGCAAGTCCCGGTGAAATATCGGATTCATGAAGAACACAAGGTACTTTTTTCCTCTTTGCCGCCATGACAACCGGAACAGTCACAAAACCACCTTTAGAAAATATAACATCTGGTTTTATTTTTTTTATGATCCTGGCCGCCTCTACATAGCCTTTTAATATTCTAGCCGGATCAGTAAAATTTTTTACATCAAAATACCTGCGCAGCTTTCCAGAAGATATTCCATAATATGGAATGTCAAACTCTGACATCAGCTTCGTCTCAATCCCATCTTTGGAACCAATGTAATGAATCTCATATCCCCGCTTCTGAAGTTCAGGGATCAGCGCAATATTTGGAGTCACATGCCCCGCTGTTCCCCCACCGGTCAATATTATCTTCTTCAACCTTATCAATCCCCCAGTTATAAATTCTTTTTTATTTCATCAGCCACCGCCTGAAGATCTGGAGTTTCCCCCGGCTTCCACATAATATTTACATCATCTCCATAATATCGAGGAACCACATGTACATGAAGATGGAAAACTGTCTGTCCGGCAGCCTCACCGTTGTTCTGCAGAATGTTCACCCCGTCACAGTTATAAGTCTTCATAACCGCAGTTGCAATCTTTTTCGCAATGGGAAATACTTTGGAAGCCTCTGCTTCATCCAGCTCAAATATATTCGCTGCATGTTTTTTCGGCAGGATGATCACATGCCCCCTCGCCGCCGGATTCACATCTAAGATTGCCCGAAAATCTTCGTCTTCGTACACCGCTGCGGAAGGAATCTCTCCCGCTATGATTTTACAAAAAATACAATTTTCATCTGCCATCTGAATCTACCTCACTTTACATTAATTTACACAAAACGGAATACTGTATCAAAATTCCTCAACACCTTGAAATTGCCCTGAGCAGATAATTCCCCAGACATAAAAGCATTTTGGAATGGTTTTTTACCAGCGAAAATATCATTCAACACCGCACTGTTCGTCTTCGCTGTCACATCCGGGTTCTGGACACTGCCAAAATAACATTTTAATTTATCGTTATCCACCTCGATGACAAGGCTCCTGTTTTCATCTGTCAGATCAATCTGAAATACCGCCTGCATATCATCCGGTGGCACAAAATGTGACTTAAGCTCCGAAATATAACGATCTGGATTTTCATCTCCCTCCAGCATCTCCTTAAACAGATTTGCCAGTTCCTCGATATCTTCCTTCTGTTTTTTCACATAATGATCGTTGGATACATAGGCTGAGAGCTGTTCACTCTCCTGTGGTGTCAAGGAAAGAGTATTACTCCGCAGCACTGTCTTTTTGACACGATAACTGCTGCTGGGGAACGCCACCATTTTCTTGGAAATGATGCGGTAAAAGTTCTCCGCACATTTTTCGATCATCAGATTGTAAGCCGGATTTGTCTCAAATTCCACATGGTTATCCACATAGGCACATACTCCTTCGCAGGGCACACCGCCAAGCATCTCCCATGCCTTGATCAGCGTTGTCTGCGCCTCTCTCTCCCCATAGGTCGTCGCCATGACCACGGGAAGCATATAGATATGCTGTATGCTCTCTTTATCCCCGTAAAGCCAGCAGGCATCCAGAAACTGCTGCAGATTCCCTCCGATTCCCAGCCACTCAACGGATGCCGCAAGAATCACTCCATCCGCCTCTTTTAATGTCTTGGGTAATACCGAGATTCCGCTTTTGTCCTCATATAAATTATATCTTTCCACATTTACGCGAAGTTCATCCAGAACCTGCGAAATTTTATCAATGGTAAACAGAGTAGGATCATCTATGAGTCCGCGGCCTCCATAATAAATATTTACGCGCATCACATCACCCGTTCCTTTCTTATTGAAACTATTCTTTTGATCAGGTACATTCCGATACAGAGCACAACGCCTGCTGCAAACCCTCCCACATGTGCATATTGATCAACCTCTGGATATACCCTCCCGTAGTACAGGTTCAAGGCAACATAGGCTGCAAAACGAAGAATCTCCCTGCGCAGATTATTTCTCTGGTTTACGATCAGCATCACTATAAATGCCCCCATCACCCCATACACTGCACCAGAAGCACCACAGGAAACGATCTGGGCATCCTGGTTGAAATGAGCAGTAACGGACACAAGTCCTGCGGCAATCCCTGAGATCAGATAAATACCTGCAAACCACAGCCTGCCAACGATATTTTCTATCACATGCCCAAATATCACCAAAGATACCATGTTAAAAAACAGGTGCTCAATTCCAAAGTGAAGAAAAAAATGTGTAATAAGCCTGTAGTATTCATGCTCTCCAAAAAAAGCCGGTGCATACATGCCCCCTGCCTCGATCATAAAATCAGGATCCAAAGTGGAACCCTTCCACTCTGTTATGAAGAACGCGGCAACATTTATTACTGTGATCAGCACTGTAACCAACGGAAACCTTTTTATTAAGGTGTTTTCTTCCAAATTGTAATCCTCCCGACTTGTCTTCCCAATCAAAATATGTTAGTATTGTAGCATATTTTAGAGCAATAGTCTATAAGACTATTCAGAAATGAGGAAAAGATGAAAATTACCGTCCAAGGGACACCGGAAAATACTAAATCCATACTGGATCTCCTGGAAGACCAAGGGATTTCTCTACCATGTAACTGCCACGGAGCAAATGCCTGCGGAGGAAAACAGTATGATTTTCCCTGCACTCTGATTCCTCATGAAGACATTACGGTGACGGTTTACCCCAGAGAATCTTTTGTCGGACTGACTCTGTCCGCAGACCAAAGCAAAGACCATCAACCCGACTCTCTGCTTATCGATCTTGGGACAACAACCGTAGCGATGGTGTATTATAGTTCTTTACACAAAACCGTCTTTTATTCAGAGGTATTTCCCAATCCACAGCTTCCTTTCGGGGCTGACGTGATCAGCCGCATCAAATATGATACAGAACCTACTCACAAACATGAGCTAACGCACACGATCCATGAGATACTCTCACAACATTATAATTCTTTCCTGGCTTCTCATAAAAATGTATCAATTAGGACCTGTCTCATCGGCGGAAATACCACCATGATCCATCTTCTGCTCGGCCTGTCTCTGAAAGGTATGGCGGCAGCTCCCTTTAATCCCGTGGACGTTTCTCCCGGCAAACTTAATTTTTACCAGGGCAGCACTGAGATTCGGATTCTTCCGTGGCTGTCTGCTTTTATCGGCGGCGACATAGTATCCGGTATGCTTTACCTGAATTTTGACAGTCGCAAAGATACCTGCCTTTTGGTGGATCTTGGAACCAACGGAGAACTGGCACTGGTATATGATCAAAAGATCTATACGGCAGGAACGGCGGCCGGCCCTGCCTTTGAAGGCGGCGGGCTCTCCTGCGGTACTCCAGCGGTTCCCGGCGCGATATCTGATGTCAGTCTCAGGAGACTGGTGCCACAGACCCAAACTATTGGCAACAAACTTCCAACTGGAATATGCGGCAGCGGCGCCGTGAGCCTCCTGTCTCAGCTTCTGGCCTTCCAGTACATGGATTCTTCTGGAATACTGACCGAAAAATTCCCAGAGGATGGTTTGCTGCTCTCCCGTACACCCTCTGGACAGGAAATCCGCTTCACAAAACAGGACGTTCGTCAGATGCAGCTGTCGGTAGCTGCCATTGGCGCCGGCATCGCTACATTGTGCCATACCGCTGGGATTTCTATAGATGACACAGATCAGCTCTACCTAGCCGGAGGACTTGGCTACCACATAAGCATTTCTAAGGCCTCAGCATCCGGAATGTTTTCCGGCATGGATACAACTCGTATTCATACAGTGGGAAACAGTTGTCTTCTCGGTCTGGCTTCGATTTGCCAAAAGCCAGATGGCCTTTCGCGGCGCATAGAAGACCTTCATCAGAAATCCCATGAAGTCATTCTGGCTGATAATGATTATTTTCAAAAACAATTTATCCGCCACATGACCTACGAATATAATTCTGCCTTATAGTATATGGAAGAAATGCCGATCATATCCCCGTCTTTCAGCTGGCATCTCTCCCAGGGCACCAGCTGCCTTCCATTGACAAAGGTGCCATTGGTAGATTCCTGATCGATCAAAAAAACTCCCTGCGCATCTGCCACAACTTTCAGATGTATACGGCTGACCTCTCCCTCTCCAATGATTTCATCCGCCTTTGCCACATCTTTTCCGATAAAAAAGGGGCTTTTCCGTATTTTTATCTCCGGTCTGTGCCAATCCTGCGGGATCAGGTTAATCATCCAGTTCTGTTCCTCTAACTGCTCCAGCATAATGGTTTCATCGGTACAGCCATTAACTAATTGTATCGTATTATCCTCTTCTTTTCCTGTCTTCCCCACTGTTTTTCCTGTCCGATTATAACTTACTGATTCCTTTTTATTATATCCATATGCTGCTGCCAGAAGGACTACTGCCAGTATGCTGCTGCGCCTAAGATCAAGTCCTCCAGACACCGGATCCCGAATGAATCCTATCTGATAAAAAATGATAATGAGCATCACTGACGCAGCAATAAAAACAACCTGCTTTCTCCAGAACTGCTCCGGTTTTTGTCCGGATTTTTCTTTTCCCTGCGGCAGTATTTGAGAGGGATTATCATTCTCTGATGGCAGTACTTTTCTTTCCTTCCTGTCTCCACCCCTTTGAGGCACTGTCTTCTTTCTGTTTGCCTCCAGAAAATCACACAGTTTGTTCAGGTCAAAATGTCTGTCCCTGCTTAGACGGTGAAGCCCATAAACCAAAAAAGCCAGCTCTTTGTCCTGATGATTCATTGTATCCATAAATTTCTCTAAAAGTCTGGAAATACCCTCATTCACTTTTTTATCATAGCCATCCAGATAGGGGATCCAGAGCTGCTGTTGTTTTTCATCCCAGAACATAAAATCACACTGCAGCAACAGATTTTTTTCATCCAGAAAATACTCCTGGCAGCAAGTAAGTATCTGGACCAGCTGTTCCAGCAGACCGGTCAGCTGTATTACAGTTATATTTCCCTTTTCAAAAGATTCATTTAGGGTGATCATATCCCTCACCTGGTATAGGCACCGCAACTCCTGGTCCACGTTATGCAGCTCTGCGCCCAGAATCCCTCCGACAACATTATACTTCAGCATTTCACTCCCGAAACGGCCAGCTTCTTCCAGCTCATCAATCTGCAGTACTCGTCCCTCCAGCTCCTGAATCAATGCTATTCTCATAATCTATTTCCTCCCCTTTATCACTTCCGAATCCCATACAATGTAAGGCGCATTTAATTTTTCATGGGATAGATATATCCTCTTTCCTTCCTGCCCCGTCAAAATTTCCTTAACAAAGGGAAACCGGATGGCAAGCAGAAGCGGTATCTCCGCCTCTACCGAAACCAGTCCCTCTTTCACACGGATCTTTCCAGTATGGGATATCAGCAATTTTTCTGAAAGATATTCTTCCAGTCCTTCCCTCAATTCCCTTTCTTCCACTTCTGCTCCATTTTCCAATGCCATCTCAAGGTAATGCTGTCCCAGTGAATATACCGCTGTCCGGTCATGAACATACATGGATAAATAACAGATACTAAAAAGGACCCATATAGCGATACTGAATATAAACGCCGCCTCCACAGTGAAAGAGGCTTTTTTCCACATCATATAAATCCTCCATTCCGAAGCGCAGCGGAGGAAGTACGAGCAAAAAGCAGCAAAGCTGTTTTTGCTCTGTACATCAATACTATTTGTGGCGCTTCGGCACAAATAGTGGTGTGAAAAATAAGCTATCGAGCTTATTTTTCACACTAATATCTCCCATAGAAAGGCTGCCCCAAAACTAACGCAGATAAAGGGCACAAATGGCATGGTATAACTTCTTTTCACCCGACGGAACACCATCAGAACCGCTCCAGTAGCAGCGGACATCACCAAGGCAAAAAATAATAAAAATAAATTATCTGATAAAGAAAGTACCATTCCACACACCATCATTACAAAACCATCCCCCATCCCGATCTTTCCGTGTGTGGCATAACTTAATATTAATACCAGTAAGCCTGGCACAACTCCCAGTACCATTTCCATCGAAACTCCTTCATGGAAGAACTGAATAACCCGAATTGCTGCCAGGACAATGCCAGTTAATAACGTTGCCCCAATATGTATCTCTTTTCGCTTCATATCATAAATGGACATTGCCAGCAGATACAGAAACAAAATACTGTATATGTATATCTTCATAATTACATTTTCTCTCCTTTTCTTACTCAGCTCAATAATGCGGATCAAATCCCGTCTTATCCCGCATCAGCCAGAGAGTGCACACTTTGAGCAGGGCAATCGCCCGCCAGCCTCAGACATCTTGATCTGGCGGATATTGCGTGTAAGTTTTTGACAGCCTCTGCTGCTGTGAAACCGGTTTCCAAAATTGCAGACAAACACGGTCTGTTCTTTCTGAAACACACCTCCGCCACAGCCTTCACAAGCATAATATTTTCCCCCGTCTTCCCCTCTGAGATACTCAAGATCCCCATATTTCACCTCGGAAATACTCAGCTTTAAATAAGTACATTCCAACGTTCTGTGATACACTTTTCCTGTTTCCGTTATATAGACAGGAATATCCCCATCCTGAACCTCTCCCTCCGCCCTTGTCTTCACGCCGGAAAATGTCCTCGTGTGAAATTTCTCTGTAAAATGAAAGGGAAAATGATGCAAAAGGGGAAAGGGGAGACATATGCTATAATCAGCCACCAGTACAATGTCCTTTGACCCCTCATCAAACTGGGATCGCAGCATACTGACCGGAATCTCCTCCTGCACATAACGCTTCATCTTCATTGTCAGATATAATGGATCTGTCACGGAGCGCTTTCCGCTTACAGCATATTCCACCGAAACTTCTCTTCCGGTCCTCACCAGCGCCCACTGAACTTCATCTTCAAATAAAAGCAGCCGACATATGTAGATGACAGACAGAGCTGCGAATATAAAGACAGGAAGTACAAGAGATGCCTCCACTGTCAAAGATCCTCTTTTCATTTTCTTTTTCAAATTTTCCTCCCTGGGGCTCGAAGCGGGAGAGGGTATTCTATTGTTGTATGATTGGCAATTTTCTCCCTGTCAGGATATGATAGTATTATTATTTTTTTTAATAGAATACCCTCTCCCGCCTCGATAAAACCCGTATTCCAAATGCCCTTAACGAAATCTGATCTCTTCTGGTAAATAGCCCACAGTAATTTCTGTCCCTGCCCCTGACCGCTCCAATTTCCGATTTAGGATCTTCTGAATATATGGCAGCTGGAAAAACTTTGTTTTCATGGAAAAAGAACCCCGTACCCGAAAGGACCACACACATTTCCCCAGGGAAAATCCTTTCACATAGTTGTCCCGGATATTCCACTCCATAAGATCCATCATCCGCTGACACGTAACCGTACCTCCATTTCCAAGCAGAAACAACATCAGGTAATGTCCATAAGTAAAGTCATTACTTCCGGCATGGGGAAGCTTTTTCACCTGATTCATGATATATTCCTTACCCATAACAAATAAATCTGTAAATTTTACCATCAGATCCTTTTCCGCTTTTATGAGTGGAATCTGCTTTCCCTGAAAAATGGCTGCTGTATCCAAAAGAGCTTCTGACATTCCCCATAAAATGATAAATAATGTCTGGGTAAACCGGACTAATGGCTCCAGCCCAGTAAAACCCACCACAGCCAGTGCCGCCGCATACGCAGTCTCCCGCCTGGATGCAGAGGCTAATAAAATTCCGGTGTTGATCACAGTACGCATTAGTACCATTCGGTTAATAACCTGTTCCAGATTTTCCTTATCACTTCCTCTCCCGCAGACAAGATACTCCCATTCATAATCCAGCCGTTTTTTCATATTTCCCACGGGGTGTATGGCGGTGGAAAAATACTTTTCCATATATTTAAGAAGCATAAAATCAGACAAAGCAATCTGAGAGATATCTTTTACCGCCCCTTGAAAATCCAAACTTTCTTCATTGGCAAACTCCTGTACTGCCTTTGTATAATCCCTGTTTTTTTCCTGGCTGTCATAAAGTCTACGATACTGATCAGGAGATGCTGATTTCTTTTTTGACAGCTTACTGACATCTTTTACAACGAGCTCAGTCAGACCGCCGGAGATCATTTGGCGGAAGTTCTCAAAGGGATTCTCTCCACCCCCTTTTTCATGGATGCCGGTATAATCAAACACGATTCCCGATGTATCATATGCATTCCACAACGTTCTCAAGGAATCCATATCCAGTTCAGCGACAGGTTTCTGTAATAGCATTTTTGCATCTTTCAGCACCCTCTGATTGGAAGTTAGAATATTCAGTGCCTCTGGCGATATTCCCAGCGTCCCAGTCCTTTTCCCCAGTTCCTTCAGCAACCCGATAGCTTCTGTGGTCTTTTTCTGAACCTCTGATATTTTTTTCACAATACCATCACAGTCTCCCCTGCCACTGACAATCGCTTTCATCTCAGGATTTACTTCCACCACATGCTCCTGTATGGTTTCCCACACGGTTGCTTCTGTAATTCCCAGACTTTCTGCTCTTTTTTCGTCAGTACAGAACATTTTTACAAAATGCTTTTTACCCTGCATCCTGCCTTCCGATATCGACACCCCATCGATCAGTTCCATAAGAGCTAATACTTTTGTGTCCAGTTCTGCTGCCTGCTTTTCTTCCTCTGCTTTCTGTTCCAGTTCGGTAGCAGAACTACCCAATGATTCTGTCAATGACACTCCCTCTTTGAACTTCTTGAATGCATCCGCTGCGATGATTCTTTTCATATAGGAAGCAATCTGTCTTTTGAGTGCCTTACAATCCTGATCCCCGGCATAAGTCTTTCCCTCTACGGCAAGATCTGTCAAAGCCAGGTCAAATAAATCCGTCCTCACAGGGAATATGCTTCCCGGCTCCAGCGTATCCGCCGCGTACTCGGCAATACTTTTTTCTAAGGGTTTTCCCACATCTTCCAGGAAAAACAGATGATATTCCTGAAAGAGCGGAAGGTTGTACTCCGTCAGAAGGCTGTCAGCAGCAGACCTTAAGGTTCTCCTGCCGTGTACCTGACATACCTTTCCCCGGCCAACCTCAACCATCGTCCCCAAAAGTGCCAGGATCACCACAAGGGTCAGTGACAAAAACACGCTGATACCAGCCCCCCTGTTTGTATTACTTTTTTCCATTGATAATGCTCCCCGAATCCTTCTCAAATGTCTTGAATGCCTTGTCCACCACCGCCGTAATCTTATCTTTAAACAACAGTACCAGCGCGATCAATACCACAAGGATCAATATGATCTCTACCACACCTATTCCATCTTCTTCTTTCCAAAACTCCATGAACCATTTCATAATCCTTTCCTCCTATCTCTTCACATAACTTCTCGGAATCTTCAGCCTTGATTTTATAAGGCTTTCAGACCCCTATC
>CAJUFM010000055.1 GCA_910585745.1 uncultured Eubacterium sp.
GTGGTGCTTATATCCCCTTAAATAATAAACATATTTTTGAAAAGTGTTGCATATCTTACAGAATGTTAAATACTGATGGTTGTAATTTTTATTGTGAATGATTATAATATAACGCTGTAAGAAAGTCAACAGGTGTTGAATAACTGTAAACACGCATGTTAACAAAATAGAAACATACTTTTCATTGGCAAAAAAAAGCGGTTATGGTACAATTAAGTTCTGATGGAATTATTTGCGGCTTTTTAGCAAAATCCGATATGTGCAGAAACCTAACTTGTGCAAAAAATGCACTCAAAAAGGAGGAATATAAGGTGTTATCCAAATTAAGCGTAAAAAAACCATATACAGTACTTGTAGCAGTGGTGCTTATTCTGGTACTGGGTTTTTTGTCTTTCCGGAATATGAGTACAGATCTCATGCCGGATATGGAACTCCCCTATGCCATTGTGATGACCACATATGCGGGAGCCAGCCCGGAAGAGGTGGAGAATGCTGTCACAAAACCAGTAGAACAGGCGATGGCAAGTATCAGTAATATGAAAGAAGTATCATCGGTATCCAACAGCAATGTATCTGTGGTGATCCTGGAATTTAATGAGAGCACAGATATGAATGCGGCTACCATTGATATGAGAGAGAGCCTGGATATGGTATCGGCACAGTGGGATGATACCATTGGCAGTCCTACCATTATGAAGCTGAATCCAGATATGATGCCGATCATGGTGGCTGCGGTAGATTATGATAAGCTGGACAGCACACAGGTTACGGAAAAGGCAGAAAATGATGTGATTCCGGAACTGGAGAGTGTGGAGGGGGTTGCATCGGTTAATGCCTCCGGAAAGGTCCGCAAGAAAGTAGAAGTGATCATCCAGCAGGATAAGATTGACAAGATGAATAAAAAGGTCAAAGATGCTGTAGAAGGTAAACTGGATGATGCCAGCAAGAAGATATCTGACAACAAGGAAAAGATTGAGAGTGGAAAGAAGACGCTGAATCAAAAACAGGAAGAGACAGCACAGAAGCTTGCTGAGGGGGAGGCAGAGATTGCCAGGAACTCAGAAAAGATGGAAAAGACTCTGGAGACTCTCAATACCAACCTGAAAACGCTGGAGTCCAAGGAGAAGACCGTCCGGGATTCGGAGAAGAAGCTGAATGAGGGAATGGTGCAGCTCAGAACCCAGAAAACGCAGCTGGAGGCTACGGTAAAATCTCTCACATCTGCGAAAGACGGACTGGTGCAGCTGCAGACCGGACTGAATGGCCTGAATGCCCAGAAAAAAGCACTGGAAGCTCAGATTGCAGCGATGGGGGGGAATCAGGAACTGAACATAAAGCTGGAGTCTGTCAAGGCGCAGATCGAAGTGATCCAGGCAAAACTTAAGGAACAGGGGATTAAGGAGGAAGAGCTCACTGGTAAGATCGCCGAGATCGAGTCGGGGCTTGCCCAGGCGCAGGCAGGGCTTACAAAGATCGGTACAGAGGAGACAAAGCTTACAAAGAGCAAAAAAGAGATCTCCAAAGGTAAAAAGCAGATCCAGGAGGCGAAGAAAAAGCTCACAGATGCCAAAGCAAAATTGAAAAAAGGGCAGATCTCTTTAGAGGAGGCGGCACAGGAACTCAGCAAACAGAAAGTGCTGGCAGCTATCAAACTCAGTGTGGCGGAGTCAGAGGTGACAAGCGGGGAATCAAAGCTGAACGAGGCGGAGACCGCACTGAAAGACAGTTCCAAAGCGACGAAAGAAAATACAAACCTGGATAAGATCATTACCAAGTCTATGGTAGAACAGATCCTTTCTGCTGAAAACTTTGATATGCCAGCGGGATATATCGCAGAAAAAGATGCTTCCTATCTTGTAAGAGTGGGGGATAAGCTGGAATCTGACGGTGAGATCCAGGATTTGGTGATCTGTGATATGGGACTGGAGGGACTGGATCCGATCAAATTGTCGGATGTGGCAGATGTGGCAGTTACGAACAATGCGGATGAAGTGTATGCCATGGTGAATGGGAATCCCGCTGTGGCGCTGACGATGGAAAAAGCCACAGGATATTCCACTGGAGACGTGACGGACCGGCTTCTGGAGCAGTTTGAGGAGCTGGAAAAGTCCGAAGAAGGACTTCATATCAGCGTTTTGATGAACCAGGGTGTATATATTGATCTGGTGGTGGATTCTGTAGTACAGAATCTGTTGTATGGTGGTATTTTGTCCATCCTGATCCTCCTGTTATTCTTATGGGATCTGCGCCCGACAATCATCGTGGCATGTTCCATACCCCTCAGTGTGGTGACTGCTATTGTGCTGATGTATTTCAGCGGCGTATCCCTGAATGTCATTTCCCTGTCGGGACTGGCGCTGGGAGTCGGGATGCTGGTGGATAACTCAGTGGTGGTGATCGAAAACATATTCCGTCTAAGAAATGAAGAGGGATATTCCGTGAAAGAGGCTTCCATCGAGGGAGCAAAACAGGTTGCAGGAGCGATCCTCGCTTCTACGCTGACGACGGTGTGTGTCTTTGCGCCGATTATATTTACTGAGGGAATCACCAGACAGCTCTTTACAGACCTTGCCCTGACACTGGCGTACTCGCTGCTTGCCAGTCTGGTAGTCGGACTGACACTGGTGCCAGCGATGTCCCAGGGAATGCTTCGCAGAACAAAGGAGCACCGGGGGAGATTTCTTCCCAAGGTTCAAAATGTATATGGAGCTCTGTTATCCATCCTATTGAGAAAAAAAATACTGGTTCTTTTGGGCTCCTTTATTCTGCTCGTACTTTTCGCAGTGTTGTCGGCCTCCAGGGGAACGACCTTTATGCCGGATATGGAGAGCACCCAGATGACCATTACTGTGTCACCGCCGGATGACAACAAGGCGATGACTGAAAAGGATCTCCAGAAGATGTCCACGGAGGCGATGAACAAGATCCTTGAAGTCGATGGGATCCATACTGTGGGAGCTATGTCCGGTGGAGGAACTATGTCCATGATGTCCGGCGGGGGAAATGCTGTATCCATGTATGTACTTCTGGATGAAGATACCCCTCACTCCAACAAGGACTTAAAGAAGGAGATTGAGCGCAAGACAAAGGATATCGCCTGCGATATCGAAGTCAATACTTCAGCTATGGATATGGGCTCCATGTTTGGTACCGGCATTACTCTTCAGATCAAGGGAAAAGATCTGGATAAACTTCAGAAAATATCGGAAGAAATCATGGCGAAGGTAGAGAAAATAGAGGGCATCGCTGAGGTTTCCAACGGAATGGAGGAAGGCAATAAAGAGTTTCGTATTGCGGTAAATAAAGCGAAGGCAATGAAATATTCCCTTACGGTGGCCCAGGTATTCCAGCAGATCAACGGAAAGATCAAGGATGCGTCTACGGCGACTACTGTTTCCACCGATACAGAAGAGCTGAATGTGTATGTCAGCGATGATCAGGATGAGTCCATGAAACGGACGGACATCCAGAAAATGAAGATCGAGTACACCGATACAGAGACCCAGAAGACGAAAAAGGTGAAACTGAGCAAGATCGCAGATTTCAGTCTTGCCGATTCACCTAAGTCCATCAACCGTAACAAGCAGACTCGTTATATGACAGTATCGGCGGTGGTGGATGATGACCACAATATCGGACTGGTCAGCAATGAACTCCGGGAGACGCTGAAAGATTATGAAATTCCGGCAGGTTACGAGCTGGAGTATACCGGAGAAGATGAGAATATCAATGAGTCCATGGGACAGGTGGCGCTGATGTTTATCGTGGGTGTACTGTTTATGTACCTGATCATGGTTGCCCAGTTCCAGTCACTGCTCTCACCATTTATTATCCTGTTTACGATACCCCTTGCCTTTACGGGAGGATTTCTGGGACTCTGGGTATCCGGCAGTGAGATCAGTGTCATCGCGATGATCGGATTTGTCATGCTTTCCGGTATTATCGTAAACAATGGAATCGTGCTGGTAGACTATATCAACCAGCTGCGGGAGCAGGGAATGAAAAAACTGGATGCCATCGTAGAGGCTGGCCAGACAAGGCTTCGTCCGATCCTTATGACAGCCATCACGACGATCCTCGGTCTGGTGCCAATGGTAGTCAGCGGAGACAGCGGGTCGGATATGGTGCGGCCGATGGCCATCGTTACCATTGGAGGATTGATCTATGGTACGCTGCTTACCCTGTTTGTGGTGCCTTGTATCTATGCGATCCTCAACCGCAAGAAAGATATTAAGTTTGAAGATTTAGGAAAATAGAGGGAAAATGTAGTTGCACAGTAAATGTAAACATACTATAATAAAAAGGTCACAGGGCATCTGCCCGGGTGGCCTTTTATAGCAGCCAAACGACGATTATTGTATTGGCAGAAGGAAAAAGGAGCGGATATGGAATATGGATGCACCGATTGGAGTTTTTGATTCAGGAGTGGGAGGGCTGACGGTTGTCAAAGAGATCATGCGGCAGCTGCCAGGAGAAAATCTGGTTTATTTTGGAGACACTGCCAGAGTTCCCTACGGAAGCAAATCGAAAATAACGGTATGCAAATACAGCAGGCAGATCGTGCGTTTTCTGCAGACAAAGAATGTCAAGGCTGTGGTGGCAGCGTGCAATACAGCCAGTGCCCTTGCCCTTGATGAGATCCGGGATGAGATCGACATTCCTGTGCTGGGTGTGGTGGAGCCGGGGGCAGTTATGGCAGCCAAGACCACCAGGACGAAAAACATTGGTATCATCGGCACCGAGAGCACGATCAAAAGTGGGATTTACAATAAATTTCTGCATCGCATCGATCCGGATATCACAGTGGTGAGCAAGGCATGTCCGCTGTTTGTGCCGCTGGTGGAGGAAGGGCTCTGGGAGGACCGGGTTACAGAGGACATTGTAGGCAGATATCTGCATGAGCTGAAAGAATATGATATCGATGCACTGATTTTGGGATGTACCCATTATCCCCTGCTCCGGAGGATCATCGGCCAGGAGATGGGAGAAAATGTAAAGCTGGTGAATCCTGCCTATGAGACAGCAAAGTCTCTGAAAATGCTGTTGACGGAGAAAGATCTGTTGAATACAACAGGCATAGATGAGAAAGAACCTTCATATGATTATTTTGTCAGTGATGGCGTGGATAAATTTATTTCCTTTGCCGATGACGTGCTGTCCTGCCATGTAGAAAAGGCGGAGATCATTGACATAGAATCCTTTTAACAGGAGGTTTTTGGGTGGGAAATAAACTAAAAAAAAGAAACAAGGGATTTTTTCGCTGGAACAAAGGCGGATTGCGCTGGGTCCTTCTTCTGCTTTTATGTATCAGTGTGCCATTAGAGACAGGATGGATCCTGAATGGGGCAAAGGCAGCGAAAGTTCCGGCGTTGTCGGCAGAATCTGAGGAATTCCGGTGTTTTGATATCAAAGCAGAGGAATTGGCACAAAGAGCTCCTTTCAGAGATGCGTATTTCCGGGAGCTGGCATTTCGATCCATGTATGGGCAGGCGAAGCGGGTGCCATTTTTTTTCCGCTGGCAGGCAGAGGATGAGGTGGTGAACTCTTACCTGGATGCTTATGGGGCTGTGCTCCGTGATATCAGCTGCTTTCCTGTGGCGCTGGACGGCAGCGGAGAGGCAGGCTTTTCCTATGAAAATTCCTGGGGGAATGCCAGGAGTTATGGCGGGGATCGAAGGCATGAAGGGGTTGATATCATGACGTCAAACAATGTCCCCGGATATTTTCCTGCCGTGAGCATCTGTGACGGAGTAGTAGAAAAAATCGGATGGCTGGAACTGGGTGGATACCGTATAGGCATCCGGAGCGAGCATGGGCTCTATGCCTATTATGCCCATCTGGACTCTTACCGCCAGGGACTTGCGTCAGGGGATACAGTAAAGGCGGGAGAGACACTGGGGTATGTGGGAAACAGCGGCTATGGAAAAGAGGGGACAAAGGGCAAATTTGATGTACATCTTCACTTTGGAATGTATATTGACATCCAGGGGCAGGAGGTAAGCATAAATCCCTATGAAATACTGCGGTATCTGGAAACATAACAAATGGAGGAAAACATGGAGAATATCAAAGGGACAAAATGTGAGTTTGGCTATATACAGAAACAGAAAGTCTTTCAGAGCTTGATGCTTTTATTGTTTGTGGCAGTGGGTGTGGGACTGTTTGTGGCAGGACTGCTGATCACGGGAACCAGGGCAAATATATTTACAGTTCTTGGGATTCTTATGGTGCTTCCGGCGGCAAAAAGGATCATAGCCCTGGTGGTAATGGTACCCCGCAGGTCGGTGGAGAAGGAACGGTATGACCGGATGCGGGAGACGGTGTCAGAAGAGGGCATCCTGTATACAGATTATGTATTCACTTCGCCAGACAAGATCATGAGTTTTGATTTTCTTATCATTCAGGATCAAAATGTTATGGGAATATTAAGTGAAAAAAAACAAGAGGAGGCATACATTCTTGACTATCTGCAGAAAGGTGTGGACAGCCAGGCATCCGGCTACCAGGTGAAGCTGTTTCCCTCCGATGAAGAATTTTATAAATTTTACTGCCAGTTGACCGAAGGCAGCAGCAAACAGGAGAGGGATAAAGAATCTGTGGCGAAGCAGGACAAGGTGTCAGAGTACCTGAAGATCCTGGCGGTTTGATTTCTATTTCGTACCAGAGAAGATGCGCAAAGGGAGGAAGGAATGAAAGAGATCCGGATCGGAAAAAACCAGTGCGGGCAGAGGCTGGACAAGTTTCTGCAGAAATATTTATCTAAAGCGCCCAAAAGCTTCCTATATAAAATGCTCCGCAAAAAAAATATTAAGCGAAATGGCCGACGGGCAGAGGGCAGTGAGATACTGTGTGAGGGGGATGTACTGACTCTTTTTTTATCCGATGCGACGCTGGAAAAGTTCTCAGGCGGCAGGAGCGGGGCAGGCGCCGTAAGATTCCAGGGAGAGGGGGAGGCCCTGGGTTTCCGGGGAGAGGCCCCCACACTGGATATTCTTTATGAAAACGCGCATATCGCCCTGATCAACAAACCGGCGGGAATGCTTTCCCAAAAAGCAACGGCAGGGGATGTCAGCCTGGTGGAATATTTTCTGGAATACACCGGTGGAGGCGAGATAGGGTTTCGTCCGGGGATATGCAATCGTCTGGACCGCAACACCAGCGGCATCGTGATCGGGGGAAAGACCCTGTCTGGGTTACAGTGTATGTCGGAACTTCTCCGGGAGCGGAGGATTGAAAAATACTATCTGGCGGTAGTGCAGGGAGATATGCAGAAGAAAGGGATCTGGCAGGCATGGCTGAAAAAGGATAAAAAAACCAATAAAGTAGAGATATTGGGGCAGGACACTCCGGGGGCGTCTTATATAAAGACGGGGTATGAACCTCTTGCCTCAGATGGGATAAATACCCTTGTGCGCATTCGTCTCTATACCGGAAAAACCCATCAGATCCGCAGCCATATTGCTAATCTTGGCCATCCCATTCTGGGAGACCAAAAGTATGGGGGCAGAATAGCCGGCAGCCACATAAAAAGGCAGCTGCTCCATGCCTATGAACTTAAGTTTCCGTTGTTGAAAGGAGACTTTGCAGATCTAAGTGAAAAGGTATTCCGGGCAGAGCTTCCGAAAGATTTTTATAAAGAGAACAGAGTAGAACAATTAATAAAAAAAGCGAGAAAGGATGAGAAACTATGAAAAAAGCAGTGATGTTATTTGCAGAAGGATATGAAGAGGTAGAGGCATTGATGACCGCAGATATTCTGATGAGGGGTGGTGTGGACCTGAAGCTGGTATCTATTACGGAGGCGATTCAGGTTACCGGTTCCCATGGGATCACCGTTTCTATGGACAAGACTCTGGCACAGGTTTCTATGGAAGAACAGGATGCCATCATCCTTCCTGGAGGGATGCCAGGAACGAAAAATCTGGGAGCTAGCGACAGAGTGACGAAGGCATTGAAAAAGATGAATGAAGCGGGAAAGATTGTGGCTGCGATCTGTGCGGCGCCGTCGGTACTCGGTGCCTGTGGTATACTGGAAGGGAAAAAAGCCACCTGTTACCCTGGTTTTGAGGATCAGCTGACGGGAGCAGAGTTTGTGGATGAGATGGCCGTAATAGACGGAAATGTCATAACCAGCCGGGGACTGGGAACTTCGATGGAATTCGGGTTTGCTCTTTTGCAGCAGCTGGTTTCCAGAGAAAAAGCAGAAGAGATCCGGCAGCAGATCGTATTTAAATATAATTTTGTTTCAGAATAACCAATCGGTACTGAAACTGCTGAAAAAGGTAATGTTTCTTTTGGAAAACCTTTCTAAAATGTAAATTTTTTTATTTTGGGGTTGCGGACTGACTATCACAGTGGTATAATGGCGTATGTTAAATAAAGTATCACAAAAACAAGGATAAGGAGGAACTAAAGTATGAAAAGGTTCGCAAAGAAGGGTTTAGCCGGAGCTTTATCATTAGCCATGGTTTTGGGGATGACCGCAGTTGTAAATCCAGAGACTGCAGAGGCTAAAAAAGTGAAGGTTAAAAAAGTTACAGTTACTGCACCATCAGGTAAGACTGCCTATGTTGCCAAAGGTAAGAAGATCAACCTTACCGTGACTGTAAAAGTTACGCCAAACAAAAAGGCTAACAAAAAGGTAACATATAAATCAGCAAATAAAAAGATAGCTTCTGTAAACAGCAAAGGCCAGGTAAAGGGTGTAAAAGCCGGTAGCACGAAGATCACGGTTACATCCAAAAAGAATAAAAAGAAAAAAGCTACGATCAAGGTTGTAGTAAAGAAGGCTGCTGTTAAGAAAGTAACTATCAGTGCTAAGAAAGCAACTCTGGCTGTTGGCGCTAAGAAGAAACTTACAGCTAAAGTTACACCAAAGAAGAATGTAAGCAACAAGATCGCATGGTCTTCTTCTAAAAAGAAGATTGCTTCTGTAACATCTAAGGGTGTTGTTAAGGGGCTGAAAGAAGGTACTGCTACAATTACAGCAAAAGCAGCAGATGGAAGCGGCAAGAAAGCAACCTGTAAAGTAACCGTTGGTGCCGGCATTAAAGATGTAACTGTACCAAATGACGGTGTGGTACGGGTATCATTGACAAGTGCTAAAGCACTGACCACTGCAAACTTTGTTGTTCAGAATAAGAAGACACCAAAGGGTACCTATGGAACCTCTGAGGGAATTGAGAAAGTAATCTCTACTGATGGTGGAAAGACCTATGATGTTCTTCTTGACAATACAAGCAGCATCATGAGCTATTCTTATGTTAAGGTTACGGTTTCTGCCCTGGCTGTCGACAAATCTAAAGAAGTTTATGTTGGAGATATTCCAGGATCCACTTCCTATGGTGTAGCAGATACAGTTACACGTGTAACAGGAATGGTAGGTGAAAGCTTTGATTCCGATGAAGATGCTTCCTTTGCACTTCAGGATGTAGGAGCTGTTGGTGTTGTGAAATATTCCATCACAGGTCTTCCAGAAGGTCTGAAGGCATACATCAGCAAAGAGGGAACAAGAGTTGATGTAAGAGGTAAATTTAAGAAGGTTGAAAACGGAACAACAGCAGTACTTACCGGAGTAGACGAGAACGGTAAGACCTTTAAGAGAAGCTATGCTTTCTATGTTGGTGATGAGAATACTATCGTAGGTAACTTCCTTGGCGATACAGTTCTTGCATATCAGCCAGACAACCCGATGACATTGGATATCAATGAGGCATCTGGTTTCAATTTCAAAAATGAAAACATTAAAGATTTAGGTGATGGTGTGATCGCTGGTGGATCCGGTGACTATGAGTACTCTGTGACAGGTCTTCCTGCTCAGGTAGATACATGCTCTGTCGAAGGTGATCTTGGCCACGCTAAGGATGCCAACGGAAATTATGCAGCTGTACCAGCGGCTGTTTACAATGTAAATGTTATAGTAAAGGACGCAGCAAATCCGGCACGTCAGGCTTCCTTCCCATTCACTCTTACGGTAATAGATGGTGTTCTGCTGACTGGTACGGTGAAAGATGCTTCTGGAGCTCCGGCAAAAGGCATTGAAGTAACAGGAAATACCAAGAGAGATGCCTATGGAAATTATGACGCATTCTCTGCTTTTACAAGAAAAGATGGAACTTACAAGGCAAGGATCATTCCGGGTGTATACGCTCAAATGGCATATTTTGAAGGTGGTTATGAATATACTATGGGTAATACGTACACCGCTGGAGCGGTTGTGAAGGATTATACACTTCCTCTCTATAAAGTAAGTATTGTTCCAACAGTCGCAGGAGCAGCTGGTTATTATATTGAGTACCGTCCGTATGTATTTGATGTGAACGGAGTATCTACTTCTATCCGCTGTGATTATGATGACTACTCTCTGTATACCTATCTGAAAGCTGGAACCTATGAGTTCTCACCGGCAGCAGGAACGAAAAGTGATACGATCTCTGCTTATGGAAAGCTTAACACGTTTTCAGATGGATCAGGAAAATATCTTGATGATGAGTCCTATCTTGGGGACTATCAGCTGTCCGGCAGCTTTACAGTGGCTGGAACAGGTGCTGTTTCCGTAACTGCTGTAAAGGTGGAATCAAATTAATTCATGATTTAGATGTAGTAAATGGATAATTCGTAATATTCAGAAGGACCCTGGTGGACATTCCACCAGGGTCCTTTTCACTTTCATAGGAAACTTCTCAATTCGCGGAGCAAAAGAATGACCGAAGGCGATGCTAGAGAGGTGTGCGCTTCTCAGCGTACCTTTTTCTGTTGCAAAAACTCTTAATATTTGTTATGATAATATAAGTTCTGTCAAACTTATTGGCAGGTTGTACTATTGAGCCAGGATAAAAAATACAGGAAAAATTATAGTGAGGATGAGAAAGATGCAGCCGTGGAAACATTTTTGTACGATTACAAGGCACAGGCATGAGGTAATCCGGAACTGCTTCCATGCCGGAATACTTTGGCAGGGGCTGCGACATGACCTGTCGAAATATTCTCCTACAGAATTTAAACAAGGAGCCAGGTACTATCAAGGAGACCGGAGCCCGAACGCGGAGGAGCGGGAGCGCAACGGTTATTCTACCGCATGGCTTCACCATCAGGGAAGGAATAAACATCATTTTGAGTACTGGCAGGACTATGATCCGAAGACAAGATTCAAGGAGCCGGTGAAGATGCCGGTAAAATATGTGAAAGAAATGTTCTGTGACCGGGTGGCGGCGAGTAAGATTTATTATGGAAAGAATTATAAGGAGGATATGCCTCTGGCATATTTTGAGAAAGGGAAATACTGTCGCATGATTCATCCGGAGACCTCTGACTTGATCGAAAAGCTTCTGCGCATGCTGAAGGAAAAGGGGGAGAAGGAGACTTTCCGGTATATTCGGAGCTTAAAAAAATATTGACGGATATGCAAGGCATTTTCCAACAGAATAAGAAAAACGGAATAAAAGGCGGGAAAGATAATGATAGAAAATGTGATTGACCTGATTGGAAATACACCATTGGTAAGTCTGAGACAGATGACAGGCCTGCCGATCTACGCAAAGGCAGAATTTTTAAATCCGGGGGGCAGCATCAAAGACCGGGTTGCCAAAAATATGATTGAACAGGCGGAGAGATCCGGTGAACTGAGATCGGGAATGACTATTGTAGAACCTACCAGCGGAAATACTGGCATTGGTCTTGCCTTTGTGGGAGTGCGCAAAGGATACCGGGTGATCATCGTAATGCCGGAGAATATGAGTGAAGAGCGAAAGAAGATCATTCACGCCCTGGGGGCGGAGCTGGTGCTCACCCCGCCGGAGGAGAGTATCGACGGATCGGTGAAAAAGGCGGAGGAACTGGCAGCACAGCTGGGAAACTGCTTTATTCCCCAGCAGTTTGTCAATCCTAACAATCCGGCGATCCATTATAATACTACAGCCGTGGAGTTATACGATCAGCTGGAGGGAAAGGTGGATATTTTCGTGTCGGGCCTGGGCAGCGGTGGTACGCTCCAGGGCATCGGCAAGTATCTCAAGGAAAAAAATCCGGATCTGAAAGTGGCGGCAGTGGAACCTAAAAATGTATCTGCACTGCTGGGGCACGAACCGGGGCTTCATAGCATACAGGGCATCGGGGACGGTTTTATTCCGGATGTTTTGGACACCTCATTGATTGATGATATCATTGAGGTGACGGATGAAGATGCCATCTGCACAGCCAGGGAGCTTGCCAGTGTTCAAGGGCTTTTGTGCGGGACATCTTCCGGAGCAAACGTGTGGGCCTGCAAGAAGCTGGCTGAAAAATATGGTAAAAACAAAGTGATTGCTACTGTGCTGGCAGACCGCATGGAGAGATATTTTAGTACAGGACTGCTGGGATAGTGTTCTGGCATGAATCCCCCTGCCTGCCATATGTTTGTATATTTTTCGGGTATGATAGAAAAATAGTAATACAAGATACTTACAGAAATGAGGGAAGACAGAATGATAAAAAGAAGAAGTTTTTATAGTTTCATGATGTTTTTGGCGGCAGTATTGTTTTGGACAGTCAATGCAGGAGCAGCGGAGGCAAAGGAAACGCGGGCAGTCTGGGTGTCCTTTTACGAGTACGAGGGGGCAGGTTTAAAGAATCAGCCGGAGAGCACCTTCCGCCAGAATGCAGATAAAATGTTTCGGAACATCCGGGACAATGGATGTAACACCGTTTATTTTCACGTGAGAGCTTTTGATGACGCCATCTGGAAGTCGGATAATTTTGACTTCAGTACATACATGGGTGATGCGGAACCGGATTATGATCCGCTGGTGATCCTTGTAGAGACGGCGCATAAATACAAACTCTCCTTTCATGCATGGATGAATCCCTACCGGATCACCCAGAAAAAGATATACAATCCTGCCGAGGAGGCGACCAACAGCCGCATTCTGCTGGCAGTCAGAGAAGTGATCGATGGTTACCAGGTGGATGGCATTCATTTTGATGACTATTTCTATCCTTCCAGGGGACACAAGCAATATTCCAAGTATTCTTCTCTTTCCCAGAAAAAGAAAAAGGCTTATGTGAATCAGATGGTTCAGTCGGTGTACAATACTGTGAAGCAGAAGTCCCCCAGCCTGCTCTTTGGCATCAGTCCTGCGGGGAATGTGGATAATTGTGAGGCGATTGGCGCCGACGTAAAGACATGGCTCAGTGTACCCGGATATGTGGACTATATCGTGCCGCAGATCTATTGGTCTAACGCCTATATGCTGGGAGGAAAATTCACCAAATTATTTGACCAGAGATTGAAGCAGTGGAGAGGGCTGAATACGGCGAAAGTGCCAATGTATATTGGTCTGGGGCTCTACCGGGGCGGCATGCGGGACAGCTCTGATATCGGCTGGAAACGGAGCTCAAAAGTAGTGGCCAGTGAGATCAGCAAGACGAGAAAATATGCCGATGTGTCCGGTTATTCTCTGTACAGCTATGAGAGCCTGTATAAAAAATCCTGCCGGAATGAGGTAAAAAATATGCTGGCAAGGATTTCCACGGTAAAGATTTCTGGCGGTAAATCCTTGAAAAAGGGTCAGAAACTTAGGGTAAAAGCATCTGTCTGGCCGTTACGGCTGGGACAGAGTGTGACTTGGCGTACATCTTCTAAGAGAATTGCCACAGTTTCCAAAAGTGGCGTAGTTAAAGCGAAAAAAAGGGGAACGGCAAAGATATATGCCCAAAAAGGCAGCCGGAAAGCCTATATCAAGATTCGGGTTAAATAGGCGTGTCTCCTAAAAGATATAGAAAGGCAGTGACACATTGATTGAAGCATTTGACACCAGTATACTGGATTTTTTTCAGCAGATCCACAATCCGGTTCTCACGGGGATTTACGAATTTTTTACCTCTATAGGTGAGGCAGGTATTGTCTGGATTTTGGCAGGCATATTGCTTCTGGTGAAAAGTGAACACAGAAAATATGGCTGTATACTGCTTTTATCCCTTTTGATGTGTCTGATTTTTGGAAATGGCCTGTTGAAAAATCTCGTTGCCAGACCAAGACCCTGCTGGCGGCATCCGGAAGTGGAGATGCTGATCGGCATCCCTAGGGATTACTCTTTTCCTTCCGGGCACACTTTCTCTTCCTTTGCGGGGGCTGTGTCGATATTTTACTGGAAGCGCCGTTATGGCTGCATTGCCTTTGCTTTGGCTGTATTGATCGCGACATCGAGGATGTATTTTTATGTGCATTATCCCACTGACATCATTGCGGGAGCGTTGATGGGGACAGCGATGGCGCTGCTCAGTATCTTTATAATACAGAGGACAGAAGAAAAAAGGAGGAAGTAAAGTGGCTGTCATATTGATCGCAATCGGACTATTATTGACAGGAATCGATATTTATGGGGTGTCCGCATGGGGTTATCCGGCATTTGATCTGGAAGGGGCGGTGGGATCTCATGAGCTGAGTGAGTCGATCCGCACCTATACAGTGACTAATGTGCTTGGAGAACAGGTCAGAATTGACTATCTGCCGGATGTACTTGGTTGTGTGCTTCTGTTGGTGGGTGTTTGTATGCTGTTACGCTATAACAGGCAGTATCTATACAGTATTCCGCTGATCCTTTTGACGGCAGTTCTATCGGTGCTGCTGCGGGTGTCTGGATTTCTCGTGCAGGGACCTGAACTGGTTGTATGGATCCTGGTGTTATACTATGGGCTGGCAGCCTCGGAATTATTTATGGAATATTTTGTGCTCTACTCCACAGCAGGCATCACAGATGCACTGGTAAACCGTGCCACCAATACAAGGATATTGTTTGGATGGTGGGTTAGTGTATTCTGCCGTGTCTTCGTTACCTTTTTGGATTTTGTGGGTCACACTGGCGTGAGTCGTGTGTACCAGGTGATATCCATTTTAGCCACTATTTTTTACGTGGTATATCTGATCACCACAAGAAAATACGTGGGGACCTGTGAGGCCGTGAAGATCCGGGTGAGGAGAAAGAGGGAGCATAAGGAAAAGCTGTAGAATGGAAGGTGCGCGCTTGTCAGCCGCACCTTTTTATTTTGGGAAGTTCCCTGGTGCGGAGCAAAAGAATCAGCACAGCTGATTCTTAAGAGGTGCGCGTTTTTCAGCCGCACCTTTTATATGTAAAAGGTTATAAAAATCTTCTTCAACTTTTGTTACATTGTGACAATTTACAAAAGGCCAAAATGGTGATATGATAATGCCATTCCACCAAAAAAGAAAGAAGGAAGTGATGGATTGAAAATTGCTTTTTGGAGCAATTCGCCGGGTAAATCCGGGGTTACAGGCAATCTGTCCTGTATCAGTATCCTATCGGCTATGATTCAGCCGTCTAAAATGGTTCTGTTTGAGAATCATTCTAATATCAATGATCTTGGTAGTATGTTTCTAAATCAAAATTCCTATGACAAACTAAAAGAAGAAAATTCATATTTTGTGGAAAATGGGCTGGGCAGGATTTTAAACTGTTGTGATGTGGAAGATGCCGTGAGTTCTGGTATCGTGCTCCGCACATGTTTGTCCGTGTTTGACCAGAGAGTGTTTTACCTTCCACCGGGAGGTATGAACCGGGATCTTTTGGAGTTTCGCCTTAATCGGCATGCGGAAGATGTAATGGATCTGCTGGAGCAGGTTTGTGGTACCGTATGTGTGGATCTCTCTTCATCGTCTCTTGAAAGTTCCAGAAAAATCTTAAAGAAAGCGGATCTGATCGTAGTGAATCTGTGTCAGAATGATCAGCTGCTGTCTCATTTTTTCAGAAATTTCTCAGAATTAAGAAAAAAAGCATTTTATATAATAGGAAATTATGATCCGGAATCCATCATCAGGAAGAGCGATATCGTAAGACGATTTGAACTGTCAGGAAACATGGTAGGTACGATTCCCTATAACCGGAGATTTGCAGATGCATTGACAAAGGGAAATGTGGTTACATATTTATTAAAAAATTTCTCCTGTGGGGCGGACAACATAAATTACGAGTTTATTTCCGCAGCCAGAGAGACGGCATGCCTGTTGGAGCAGGCAAAGGAAGCATGCGGTATAGGGGGAACAGGGGGTGAAGACAGTGAAAGCAAGGAAGATTCTTCTCATGCTGTTTATGCTGGTGGCAACAACATTTCTGATACCAGAGAGGGCGGGTGCAGCAGCTACCAGAAGGGTAGAAACTCTCAGGGAACTGGAACAGGCGCTGGCACAGAGCGGTGAGGCAGTGATCCTTTTGAAAAAAGATATCACGGTCAGCCGGATGCTGCGGGTAAACGGGAAAAAGACCATTAACGGCGTGTCCAGATACCAGCTCAGGAGAAAGACAAAGCCCGTCTATAAGGGGACTCTGCTCTGGATGCAGGGAGAACGTCTCAAGCTGGAAGGGGTGACGCTGAACGGCAGCGGCCGGAACAGCAGTGTCGGTGGTGATATCAATGGAAGACTGCTGGAGACTGTGTCGGGAACGGTTTTGCTTGGGCAGGGAGCCAGATTATGTGCTAATTATAACTTGATATCCTTTACGGATGGTGGAGGTGGAATCACCATCCATTCCGGGGGGAAGGTGCTCATGAGAGATGGCAGCGTGATCTGTGATAATCTGTCTATAACTGGCGGCAGCGGTGTCCGGGTCGAGAAGGGCGGAAGTTTCGTGATGGAGGGTGGAACCATTCGGGACAATGCGGTGACTGGGCAGAAAGCAGGTTCTGATTTTGACGGACGGGGTGGCGGCATACATAACAGGGGAGAGGTATGGATTCAGGGTGGCACTATTGCGGGAAACGTTGCCAGGGGATATGGCAGGGGAGAGAATACTGGGGGATTTGGCGGTGCCGTTTACAACCAGAACCGGCTGCGCATCACAGGCGGGGTGATCCGGAATAATCATGCCTCTTTTACCGGAGGAGCAGTCTACACAAATGAGGAGAGCCGGGTGTCGGTGGAGGGCGGTGAGATCTGTGAAAACCGGGCAGAAGACCAGAGGGGCGGTGGGATTTATATATCTGCTGCCTCCCAGGTGAAGGTGTCAGGGGGAAAAATATTGGACAACACAGCCAGGCATGGATCCCAGATCTTTCTAAGCAGTACCTCTTCTGGTGTTTTGTCTATATCCGGCGGAAAAATCAGCGGGACAGGAACGGCGGTATGGAATAATGGAGCCGGCGTCATAGTTACTGGCGGTGAGATCCGGGGCAGTGATTGTGGTATGAGAAATCTGGGAGAAAGCCAGATCCGGGGTGGAAGTATCTCAGGGGGAGAAAAGGGAATTTTTCACGATGGTGGAAGGCTGTGCCTGTCCGGAGGCATTCAGGTAAACCGCATTCAGTTGACAGAGGAACATTATATTACAGTGGACCAAAAGCTCCAGATCCAGAGGGGCTGTGAGCTTTTGCCGGGAAGCTACCGGGAGGGAAAGCTATTGGTACGTATCACATCGGGAGAGCAGGAAAGGGAAGTCCAGAAAAATTTTTCGCTGAGGAAGCGGAAACGGTTCTTACTGGAAGCAGGACCTGGAGGACTGTATATTGGAAGGGAAAAATATGTGATTAAATTTGCCGCCAACGGTGGCGTGGGGGAAATGGGAGAGCAGAAAGTTTATGTGGACGAAACTGTACCGCTGGATTCCTGTACATATAAAAGATCTGGTTATGGCTTCGTGGGATGGTCTGTCCAGGTGATCTCGAAAGTGACAGATCCGGGAATGATAAAGTGGAAGGACAAGGGTCCGGTGAGAAACCTGGCTGAAGACGGAGAGAGTATCATATTGTATGCTCTTTGGGTGAAGGCTCCGGTGTTTTCCGGCGGAGAGCCAAAAGTGATATTCTACGAAGATGAAGAGGTGGATCAGGAAATCATGAGGTATGGCATCCGGGCAGAGGACGAGTTAGAGGGGGAACTGACGGAGAAGATCCAGGTTGAGAAGATCATTTTGCCAGATTTCAATGAATTAAAGGGAGCAGACAGGCTTCCAACGGATCCGCTTCATCTCGGAGAGGGAAGCATTGTGCTGACAGCCGCCAATTCTTTTGGGGTTTCCAGCCAGTGGATCCAGAAATATGAGGTGTCTGCCAATGAGGCGCCAGAGCTGGAAGTGTCGGATCGGTATTATTTTGTATCTGAGATACCTACAAGCCACAGAGAAGAGATTTTGCAGGATTTTTGCGGAAGTATCCGATATCAGGATGATAGGGAGTCCGAGAAGCAGCTGGAACATGAGCTGGAGATCTTTTGGGAGGATCTGGATTTTGAGAGGGCGGGCAGTTACCAGGTTTATGTGAGGATCCGGGATCAGTTTGGGAACCGTTTTTATATGAAACCAGGAGAAGAAAGAAGATATGGAAGGGGAAAGCTGAGTGAGACGGATTTTACTGTTCATGTGGTGGATCGGGAAAATAGCAGTGCAGATGCGGGGGCAGAAGGGTATGTGCGTTTTATCAGCCGGGATCATCTGGATACCCTGTCTGCGGATTCCGTGTGGAAGACCGAAAAGTTTCGCAGGATGCTGGAAGAATCCCTGAATAAGGGGCCAGAGCAGTACGAGGAAGTATGGGTGATCACGGGAGAGGATAAGAAGAGAATTAAATCTTTTATCAGAAACCGGGAAAACCCTTTTACTCAAAAGAGTAATAAAGATTTTTTAACGATTTATTCTGAATTAAGAAAAAAATAAACAAAAAAAGCAGGAGGGATTTTATGACAGAATTTTTACAGGAATATGGAAAGATCATAGTGGCAGTATTAGTTGTTCTCGCTCTGGTATCGGTGGTGGTGCTGTTTCGGGAGCCGATCCAGGACATGTTTGAAGGGCTGTTTTCCAGCTTTTTTCAAGAGATTGAGACGGAATCTGGTTTTACACTGCCGGGCTTTCAGGCGGGAGGGAAGAAATGAACATAGAGGATTTTGAGACCAGATTCCTGCTGAGACGACAGGATTATGGTGTGCTGTATCCCTATATTGTCTCAGAGGACGTGACGGATATCAACTGGAATGGCAGACAGCTCTGGATCGACGATCTGAAAAAGGGAAGATATCAGGCAGGAGAGGTGCTGGCAAAAGAGTTTGTGGAGCGCTTTGCCTCCCTGATCTCCAGCGTTGTGAGTATTCCTTTCAATAAAATGAATCCGGTATTGGAAGCAGAGACGGAGGAACTCAGAATCAGTATCGTACACGAGTGCGTCACAAGTTCTGGGGTAACGATCTCACTGCGAAAGATCCCGGCAGTGAGGCGGATGAAAAAGGAGGAAATGATACGGGAGGGTTACTGCGAGAAGGAGGTGGCAGAGTTTTTGGAAGGTTGTATACAGGCACACTGTAATATCGCCATATGCGGAATGCCAGGAGCCGGCAAGACAGAGCTTCTAAAGTATCTTACCCGGTTTATTCCGGATTCGGAACGGGTTATAACCATAGAGGATACACTGGAGATCCATTATGGAAAGATCAATCCCAGAAAGGATTGTGTGGAGATGAAGGTAGCTGAAAATTTTACTTATACAGCAGCGATCAAAGCCTGTCTTCGTCAGCTTCCACGGTGGATCATTCTCTCGGAGGCCAGGTCCGAGGAGGTTCGTTACCTGATGGAGAGTTTAAGTACGGGAACTTATGGACTGACTACGCTTCACACCGATGACGTCAGAAATATTCCGGACCGGATCAAAAATATGGCGGGCGGGGATATGAGCAGAGAGCGGATCCTAAACGATGTCTATCGGTTTATTAATATCGGGGTACTGGTGAAAAGTATTATAGAAAAAGAGGGCAGGATCACCAGGAGGATTGAGCAGATCTGTGCATTTGACAGAAGAGGAGAGAACTATTTAAAAAGTGTAAATGAAATAACCCTGCTTGTGGATCATGGAGAGATGACCGGAGAAATACTGCCCCCGAATCTGGCAAGAAGATTTTGGGAACAGGGGATATCTTCTGTATTTCAGCCGGAGGTGAGGGGATGAGGCAGAGAGGGAGTTTGTTTGTTTTTCTGATAGCGGCCGGAATTCAGCTGTTTATAGGATGGATCTATGGTCTGGGGGCAGGGCTTATTCTCTGTCTGGCTGTCGGTGGCTGTCTGGCATTGCGAAGAATCCGTTTTTATATTCACCGGGAGAGAGAATTTGAACAGGAGTATGAACAAGTTGTGACTTATCTGGAGCAGCTGCTGTGTTCTTACCGCAGGTTGGGACATACGGGCAGGGCAATGGAAGACTGTAGTTCCCTCTTTGAATCCGGGAGCCGGATGAGCGGGGCGATTCAAAGAGCAAGACATGTCTTTATGACGGGTGAGGGGGTGGAAGACGGAGCGATCCTGGAGGCGGCATTTGCAGAGATCGAAAAGGAATATGACAGTCGGCGAATGAAGATCATACATACTTTTTTGTGCAATGGGGACCGGACAGGAAGTGACAGCCGGGGGTCTCTGGATATTCTTCTGGAAGATCTGGAATACTGGAAAAACCGTACTTCGATCTATGAAAAAAGGAAAAAATTTATAAAAACCGAGTGTGCAGTTGCCGCGGGTCTGGCAGCAGTATTGTGCTACGTATCCAGATTACTCACACCGGAGGAACTGGGACTCCACATCTCGGACAATCCCATCTATCAGATCTCCACTGCGCTAGTTCTTTTGGCGCTGTGGTGGCTGATTGCCTTGATCTATCGCAAGCTGTCAGTAAAATGGCTGGATGGCGGTGGAAATAGGGGGGAGGAGGAGACGCGTCTGGAGAAA
This sequence comes from uncultured Eubacterium sp., assembly GCA_910585745.1. Taxonomy (GTDB): domain Bacteria; phylum Bacillota; class Clostridia; order Lachnospirales; family Lachnospiraceae; genus Eubacterium_F. Next base: position 20,691 of record CAJUFM010000055.1, read on the forward strand.
CTGTATCAGACGCTGGGAAAAGATACGGCGGCAGTGTCCGGATTGTCAGCTCATGTGGCAAAAAGGGTTCTGGGGAGATATGTCCGACAGGAGTTTCCTTATTGGCTGATGATCGTCACGCTCTATCTGCAGACAGAGAGCGGCTATCAGGCCCTTAAGAAATCCATGGAACAGATGGATGGGATATTCCGCCGGGAAATACAGGTTCTGACAGAGAAGATTTACGATTCTCCGAGAGATCTGCAGCCTTATTTGGAGTTTTTCGGAAAACTGGAACTTCCGGAGGTACAGACAGGAATGAAAATACTTTATTCTGTCAGCACAAATGGATATGAAGATTCCAGAAGACAGTTGGATTTCCTGGTGGCACAGAATAACCGTCTGATGGATCGAAGTGAGGTCTTTATCCAGAATAATAAAATGGCGGGGATGGGTCTTTTAAAACAGCTTCCCATGGTACTTTCCAGTATAAAACTGCTGTTGGATCTGATCCATCTGCTTACGATGACCATGGGAAGATTTCAAAATTTGTATTGAGCAGGCAGGCTGCGAAAAGGAGGAGAAGCATTATGGATGAGTTTATCGAGGAATTTGGGGAGACAGTCACTACCACACTTCTGGGCATGGTTTTAATATATGTGTTTACGATGATATTGGAGATGGTGTTATGAGTGAGATGATCAAAGAATATGGCAGGATTATTTTGTGCGCGCTGGAGTGTGGATTTGTGACAGGGATGATCGGTTTTCTTTTCGTAAAGATCACACAATTTATGTTGTATTACGCAGAAGGGATAATGGGAGGATAAAAATGCAGTTTTTTATATCAGAATATGGAAAAATAATGTTGACAGTTGTGGCG
>CAJUFM010000056.1:0-20577 GCA_910585745.1 uncultured Eubacterium sp.
TAAATCATCCAGTGAGATGGCGGATCTGCTGGAGGGCTTTCCTGATACTACATATGTAGTGTTTGTGGAAAAAAAGGTGGATAAGAGAAACCGTCTCTATAAATGGATACAGAAGAACGGCTGTGTGACAGAGTGTGCTCTCCAGCAGGAAAGAGAGCTGCTTCCCTGGGCGGCGAGGTATCTTAAAAGCAATGGAAAGAGTATTTCCAAGAAGACGGCGGAGTATCTTATTGCGAAAACTGGTTTTCAGATGGATGGCATCGTGAATGAACTGGACAAGCTGATCGGATATGTAGGAGACCGGGAGGAAATAACGGCTGCGGACGTGGATGCTATCTGTTCTGGTCAGGTGGTGGGAAAGATTTTTGATATGATCGATTCAGTGATCGCCGGGGAGCAGGAAAAGGTATTCCAGTTGTACGGCGACCTGCTGGAACTGAAGGAGCCGCCTCTTGTCATTCTGCATCTGCTGGGAAGGCATATTAACATACTGATCCAGATGAAAGAGATCGGAGGGAGCCTGCCCGACAGGGATATTGCAAAAAAGGCGGGAATTCCCTATTTTACCGTGAAAAAATATAAGAGCCAGGCAAAACATTTTTCTAAAAAAACACTGCACCAGCTGCTGGAGGAGCGGGCAGATTATGAAGAAAGGTTTAAAACCGGCAGGCTGGGGGAGCGGCTGGTGGCAGAATTCTTTCTTGTAAAAGCATTGACAAAAGCGTGAAAAAATGGTAAAAATATATAGGTGCTGTTAGGCAGCATCAAAGTTCGACGGCGTCGGGCTGAACTGGAGACGTATCGAAGTGGTCATAACGAGAACGACTCGAAATCGTTTTGCCTTCACGGGCACGTGGGTTCGAATCCCACCGTCTCCGCTTACAGAGGGCGACATGGTTCCCCAATAACTGCTGACATTTGTTTATTACAGATGTCAGTTTTTTCTTTTAGGCAGGAATTTTCATTATGCCAGCCTTGCGTAAAGATCGAAGGTGTAGTATAATTTGCATGAAAAGGGGGACTTTGTGTATGAATATAACGATAGAGAATATAGCACTTATAAAAAAGGCAGAGATAGAGCTGAATGGTATTACGGTTGTTGCTGGACTTAATAAAACTGGAAAGACTACCATAGGCAAAGCTTTGTATGCAATTATTAGTGCGTATCAGAATTTACCCCGTAAAGTTTCAGATTCTAAAAGAGATGGTATAAGTAATGCATTTGTTACCATTATACGAAAAAATAGGGAGTTGTTAGAAAATACATCTCTTTGGATGGTCGAATTAGAAGAAGATTTTGTTGATTCGATTAAAGAAAAGGATTTATTGATGTGGTCTTCAGAAGAAGGGCATAAAAGCGTCAGAAGTTATATTGACCAGTGGGTTCATTCCAAAAAAGAATATGAAGAATATATCCGAAAGGAAGAAATGGATGCTCTTTATAAAGAAATTTGTGTTGTGTTGGAACGCTCAGACGAAGAATATGAGAAATTTTTAATTGAGTCCTTTGTAAGAAATGTTTTTAAGAAACAGGTTAGTTGTTTTTATAATAATGAGATTGGAGAAATAATTTTTTCCTTCCCGGATAATGAGTTAAAAGTAGAATTTACAGGGAATGAATTGTCTTATTTTAATCAGAATATTGTTTCTGATACATGTGCGGTTTATATGGAATCTATTAATTTGCTGGATTTAGTTCAGTTAAATGGAAGAGTCAGGAGAACACCGAGAGGAGTGGTCACAAGATTTTCACAACCTACGACCACCTGTATAAGGTTGCTTACCAGGACAGCAGATGAGGGTGATGAAACCTATGAAGAATATACAGAAAACAAAAAGGTAAGAGAAATTATCGAATATATAGTGGAAAAAGTAACCCATGGTACACTGCGAAATGATTCGTCGGGAATTAGCTTTGTGGATGCAAGAGGACAGAAAGCGGTCGAATTGTCGAATTTGTCCGCCGGATTAAAAGTGTTTGTCGTGATCCAGACATTATTAGAGAATGGAAGTTTGAAAAGTGGAGATATATTGTTAATTGATGAACCAGAGGTGAATCTGCATCCGGAATGGCAGATTGTTCTCGCAGAGGTTTTAGTTCTATTAAGGAAAGAACTGGGGATTGTTTTATATATCAATTCCCACAGCCCTTACTTTATTCGGGCAATCGAGGTGAAAATGGCAGGAAATGAGATGACGCTGGAAGGCAGATTTTATTTAACTGTGCCGGATGAAGATAACTTATATCATACAGAAGATGTGTCGCAAAATACAGAGCGGATATACGAGCTTTTGTATAAACCATTGGAGAAATTGTAAAGGCAGGAGAAACATGAGAATTATAGACAGCTATAGTAAATATTTATGTTCGATCAGCGAGTTGTCCAGGGATAAAGACAGAGGAATATCTTTCTTAGAAGATGATGAAAAATCGCATAGAATGTATAACTTTGATGGCATTAAAAAAACAATCTGCAAAAAAATACGTGGTGAAAAAAACTATTCCTGTGATGCTTATTGGGAAAAGAACAATAAGAAATATTTTATAGAATTTAAAAACCAGGCAGAGGGAAATATTAGCCGCGAAAACTTATGGAATAAGGCATATGACAGCGCAGCTATGCTTTTAATAAATGAGAACATAACAAGGGAAGAACTAGCTCAAAAGGCAGTATTGATCATAGTGTACAATAATCAGAGACATCTATCCGATGCATCGTCGTATAATCCATCTCAATCCATGGATAAATTCACCAAAAAGATTAAGGGATTTGCTAAATTGACGGGAGTAGATCAGTTACCAGTTAAGTTCGGGCTGGATAAGTTTAAAGACATTTTGTATCATGAAGTACATACGCTTGGAGTAGAGGATTTTAAAAAATATTTTTATCCAGTTCTTTTTGATCTATGAAAATTTATGTAGATGCGGATGCCTGTCCGGTAGTATCTATCGTGGAGCAGGTAGCTGAGAAATATAAAATTGAAGTCATGCTTTTATGTGATACGAATCATATGCTGAATTCTGAATACAGTGAAGTGAAAATCATTGGCGCTGGGGCAGATGCTGTCGATTTCGCATTGATAAATCTTTGCAGAAAGAATGATATTGTTGTAACCCAGGATTATGGTGTGGCTGCAATGGCTCTTGGAAAGGGAGCATATGCGATACATCAGTCTGGAAGATGGTATACAGATGAAAATATTGACCAATTGCTTATGGAACGGCATTTGGGGAAAAAAGAAAGAAGGGCTTCTGGAAAGAATCATTTGAAAGGACCGAAAAAACGTACAGAAGAAGATGACGTGAAATTTTTTCAATCATTTGAAGAGTTAGTAAAGAGCATCTTGGTATAAAAATCTTTTGTGAAAGTAACTTTCAAAAGAATTTCATATCCTACACAGTAATATAAACTATAAGATAAATTGCAGGAATGCAGGAAATATCAAATTTTTGCTATTATTTTCTAGTAAATCTGTTTGAAAAGAGACAGGGAAAGAAAAAAATTATTTTGCCATATTTATAGAATATTTTTGCATTATATTGTAATAAAATATATCGTTGAAGGACTTGAAATATTTATTTTTAGGTGATATACTTGACGAGACAGGGATATGAAAGGTGGAAATGTTCGCTATGAAGAACAAGAAAGTATTAGTGATTGCCGGAATAATCGCAGGTGTAGCATTCTTATGCCTGGCAGGATTATTCTTTTTTAATAGCCGGGAGTATTTTTCCGGACAGTTTGGTAGAAAGACATACATCAGCAATACGGATGTCAGCTCCCTTACGGTGGAAGAAGCGGTTGCTGTTATGAATGAGTCCAAAGGTTTTACTGTTGAGTTTTCAAAAGATGGAAAGGTGTACGATATTGATATATCGGATGCTGTGACCCGTGAATTTTCAAAGGACGAAGTGGTTGAGTGCAAAGACAACCTGACTTTTACGGAGTATCTGCTGGGGCAGGAAAGGGATTTTCAGGTGAAGCCTGCACAGTCTACAGTGGATGAAGTAAAACTGCGCAGTATTTTACAAGCTGCTCTTCCTGCAGAAACCACTGAGACAAAAGATGCATATATAGATGAAGAGTTTCAGCTTGTGCCTGAGGTGTTTGGTGATCAGGTGAATTTGGATGAACTTATTCTTAATATCAAAGAAGGCGTAAATACAGGTCTGAAACTGGATTATAAGCTGGAAGATTATTACATTCGGCCTAAATTTACAAAAGAGAGTGAAAATATAGTCAAGACGGTGGAAGAGATTTCTACTTATAAGGGAATGAAGATCGTTTATCAGTTTGGTGAAAATAGTGAAGTTATCGACTGGGAAAAGTTAAAAAGATATCTGGTTTATAATCCAGATACCGCAGTACTTACGCTAAAGACGAAATGGGTAAATAATTTTGTGCGTCAGATGAGTAAAAAATATAACACATATGGGAAAACCAGGAAATTTAAAACGACAAAGGACGGCACCGTTAAGATCCATGGCGGGATCATGGGGTGGTGGATCAATGAAGATGACACAATAAAGCAGCTAAAGAAGCTTTTAAAAAATAGAAAGAGCAAAACTCTTGAGCCGGTATACCGCAATATTGCTGCACAACACGGCGAGGATGACATCGGTGATACGTACATCGAGATCAGCATTAAAAGACAGCATGTCTGGTTTTATAAGGATGGAAAATTAAAACTCGATTCAAAGACAGTGACAGGAAAGCTCACTAAGGATCGAAAAACTACGGTTGGGGTTCATCGGATTTATGGAAAACAGCGCGACCGCTACCTGGGAACGATGGCAGTGCAGGGATACCGTTCCTTTGTACATTATTGGATGCCATTTAACTGGGATGGGCAGGGTCTGCACGATGCAACCTGGCGGAATAAGTTCGGTGGAAATATTTATAAGACTGGCGGCTCCCACGGCTGTGTGAATCTGCCCTATGATTTTGCAGGGAAATTATATGATGCCATAAGCATCGGGACACCAGTGGTAGTATATTAGTATGTTGGTTTGACGTTGCAGACCCGCGCCGTCGAGCTGGCATAAAATGAGGCTGTAGGCCGGTACCAAATGTACTGGTCTATAGCTTTTTCGTTAAGCTTTTTCCTGTCGTATGCTATGAATAAAAATTCTAAAAACTTGATGTTTTTCAGAGAACATGGTACAATAATTTAGAAAATTATGTCATAAAAAGTAAAGAAAGGAGACACTATGGGATTTATGAATAGTATGATCAAAATGACATTTCGCAGAATCCGGCAGACCACGGCAACCTCACTGTTTTTTATTATCGGGATGACGTTTTCCATGCTGATCGTGTCTGTGGGGATCAGCTTTGTGTCCGAACATCTGAAAGGACAGCAGGCAAAAGCAGATGCCCTGCCGCCAAATGGGGAAATGTTTAACCTCTACCGGAACTTTGAGCTGGAGGAATCTTTTGAATATGAAAAGATACCACAGCTTCTGAAAGGGCTTGCGCCGGATTCAGGGGTTATCTTTAATGAATTGATGATACATTTGGATGGGATGGAAGCAAACGTTATTGATCCGGTCAGCGCTGAGTGGTTTACAGAGGGAGCCGAGTGGCACTATCCGGTAATAGAGGGGAGATATTATACGGCGGATGAGATAAAGCAGGGGGAAAAAGTCGTAATGATCGGCAAATCCCTGGAAAAATATACGCAGGAACAAAATGGAAAGAGATATGTTTCTATAAAGAAGGAGATGTACGAGGTGATTGGCAGAGTGGGCATGTCTGATCAAAATTCGCTGTGGGACAATAGGATCTTTATGCCTATTACTGCGCTGCCGGAAAGTCTGAGAAGTAAATACGATACTTCCAGTGAGATGAAGTTCATCCTGTATAATGCAAGCGGCATGGTGGATGAGGAGAGTAGTAAAATACTGGAAAATGCCAAAGGGTTATACGATAATGTGGAGATTGAGAGTTTCGGTTTGCTGAAAGTCGACGATGTAGTACAAGATATGAAAAATAACCAGGATCAGATTTTCAGTATCGCCTTTCTTGGATACTTTGTATCCTTGATCTATGCAGTAAATATTGTCGTTTTCTGGATTGAAAAAAGGCGCTATGAAATTGGAGTCAGGAAAGCTTTTGGGTATACAAATAAAGCAATCATGAAATTGATATTTGTGGAAATGATGGGGCTCTCCCTGCTGGCTTTCTTTCTTGCTATATTCATACAAGGTATCATCAGTATTGTTGTGGGAAGGCTTTCCGGCTACATATTTAAGCTGTATTTCTCTAATTTCATATTTGGCTTGCTTATTGTTTTGCTGACTACCTTTGTCATATGTATATGGCCGGTTGCCCGTGCTTTAAAAATTCAGCCGGCAGAGGCACTGAAAGGGGGAGGTGGAGCAAATGCGTGAGATTTTAAAGAGTCTGGGAAAAAGGAAACTGGCAAATATACTGATCTTATTGCAGATCATTCTCTCTCTGATGTATTTTTTTATTACTGCCATTTCGATCCAGAAGACATTCCAGATTTATCAGGAAGTTCCGAAAAAATTAAATACAGATGTAGAACAGATTGTCATTGTAGAAGTGAACAGCGAAGACGAGATTAATCTCACAAATGAGTTGTTTCAAACCTTTTGCGAAACGGTAAAAAAGGAGACAGATGTAGAAAAAATTGGTACATATCATACTTCATGGCTGGAATGCCAGCAGCTGGGTCTGGATCTGACAGCCATTGAAGTAGATCGGGATATTGATTGGATCAGGCAGATTGAGACAGAGGAGGGGAGAGGTTTTAACGAGGAAGATTTTGACCCTGCGCAAACCAATGGTACAAAGGAACACCCTTTTCCCCTTTTGATCGGTCATGAGCTGCGGCAACAGCATTCCATTCAGATCGGGGACAAATTTGCAGATACCAATAATAAAAATTATGTTGTGACCGGTGTTTTGAAAAAGGGCAGCTTGTGGTTTCAACAATCTATCCCGGAGGGGATGTTTCTTACCCTTGATAATCAGGCGGTAAGACCACTTCTGAATCCGTCTGAACTGCAGATGTATTATTATTTTAAAGTTTCAGACCATGCCTCTGGCAGTGAGACAGCTGAAAAGATTGAAAGTATTGCAGAGAGGTATCAGATCGAATTGTCTGCGGATGCTGTTTCCAGCCGCCTGGATGAACAGTTTGATGATGATCTGAGAGAAAATATGCAGTGGCTGTGCTTTTCCCTGATCCTGCTTGTCATGATAGCGATAGGCTTGGCTACGATCATACTGGCACGTATGTATTCACGTAAAAAGGAAATAGGGATCCGAATGGCGCTGGGTTATACATTTTGGCAGATCTGCCGTCTGCTTGTGGGCGAGGTGCTGGTGCTTGTGCTGTCTGGATGGATACTTACAGTGACCGGGGTAAAGATCATGTATGGGGGAGGTGAATATCTTGGCGGTGCCAGGCTTTACACCGGGATTTTTCTATCCCTTAAAATTATATTACTGGGGGGAGCGGCGGCGCTTCTTATGTGCATGCCTACTGTCATCGCCCTGATTGTAAAATTCCGAAAACTGCAGCCCAATAATCTGATTGGAGGAAATGAATAATGACGATCATAGAATTAAAGAATATCAACAAAACCTATGGAAAAGGTGAAAGTGCCACCGTTGCTTTAACCGATGTTAATTTGAAGATTCAAGAGGGGGAGTTCTGGGCGATCATGGGACCCTCCGGTTCAGGGAAATCTACACTGCTCAACATATTAGGCTGCATGGATGTTCCTTCCTCAGGAGACTATCTTCTAAAAGGAAAAAAACTGAGTCAGTCAACACCCAATCAGTTAAGCCGGATACGCAACCAGACAGTCAGTTTTATTTTTCAGCAGTTTGCGCTGTTAAATGATTATAATATATATGATAATATTGAACTGCCCCTGCTGTGTCAGAAACTATCCAAAAAGGAGCGTAAAGATCGTGTCCAGTACTATATGGAGCGTCTTGGGATCCAAAGCCTTGCCAGGAAGAAACCAACCCAGATATCGGGAGGCCAGCAGCAGAGAGTTGCGATCGCCAGGGCATTGGTGACAAAGGCGGACATTATCCTTGCCGACGAGCCGACAGGGGCGCTGGACCAGAAAACCGGGCAGGAACTTATGGCGCTGTTGCGTGAAATAAACAAGGAGGGAAAAACCATCTTACTTGTCACCCACGATGAAAAAGTGGCATCTGTGGCAAAAAAGCAGATACATATACAAGATGGAAAATGTTCTGTAGTAGGGGATGTAAAGAAAGCAGTAATTCAGCCATAGGATTGCTGTTTTTTGGTCACAAATGACCTTTTGGTGCTGCCGAGCTGGTCAGAAAGGAGCGAATGACCTCTGGATTCGTGCGGAGGATAATCAAAAGAGGTTTGAAGACTGGGGTGTCAGTAAGCAAATCACTCCCGTTAGTGAGGATGCAAATAATCTGAGCTTTGAAAAAGGAAAGTTTGACGCTTTATTTAGCGTAGATTCCTATCATTATTTTGCTGCCGGGGCTGGATTTTTTGAAGATAAGATTTTACCGTTTCTGAGGGATGACGCGGCAGTTTTGATTGGCATTCCCGGCACAAAAAAATGAATATGCCATCGGTGATAAACAGTTCTACGAGACACTGATCAAACCGTATACTTGTTTTGTTGGTATATATATAAAGTTAGCTCGACGGCGCCAATTTGAACCCTGTTTCGTCCTGCGCTAGCACCAAAATAGCGTTGTTGCTTTCATTCGGCGATATCACCGCATCGCCTCATTCAAGCGCCTAGCTATTTTGGTGCTATCACAATCCGAAATCTCCGACCTCCGCTTGTGATTTTCCAATTTACAAGGAAACGGAATGAAACGTACTGGAGGTACGTTGATTGACGTTGACGTAGCAAATTGGATAATCACAAGTCGGAGGCAGGGTTCAAATTGGCGCCGTCGAGCTAAGATAAGGTGATATTTATTGGATAGTTGCGGGGGATAAATTTTGGAATATTGATTTATGATCAGGAGGGAGATAGATGAAGAAAGCAAAAGAAGGAAATAAAAAGGAAAGAAAACTGACATTTTGGGAAACCATTAAAAATGACTGCTATGCTTTGAAGATTGGACTGTCTGTTAAAAAAAGCCTGCTGGTACACGCCTTTTTCATACAGGCTTCAGGGTATTTTGAATGGGTATTCTTTGATGCGGTTTTCATACGTCATATTGTCGGCGCGATGGATCAGAATCAGGATTTCCATGTTGTTTTTCGCTTTATTCTGATGTGCGGGGTGCTGTTTTTCCTGCTGAGTGTGTACAGGAATTATGTGGAGAACGTAGTATATCCGTTATCGTCTGTCAGGCTGTATTATGGCGTTTACGCAATGTTATATGCGAAGGCAAAAAACGTGGAGCTGCGATGTTATGAGGATCCGGAATTTTATAACCGGTATACGATGTCAATGGACGGCGCCGACACCAAAATCAGGGAGATTATCGAAAATGTGTGGGGTGTGATTGGCGGAACAGTGGCGACCATCGCGGTATTTTGGTTTATGTATGAGATTGACCATTATGCCGTATTGTTTATTCTGTCCCCTTTGATCGGTAATTTTGTATTTGGCCATTACAAAAACAAACAGGAATTTAAGCGGTATACGGAACAGGCTCCCGACGACAAGGTGCTCAACTATGTGAACCGGGTGATGTATCTTCCTGATCATGCAAAAGAAATCAGGCTTTCCAATGTGTTCTCACTTCTAAAGCAGCAGTACTGCGCTGCGACGCAGCACAAAGTCCGTACGGCCGTGAAGTATGCTTTCAGCAACGCAAGCCTAAGTTTTCTGAAAATCACATTTACCTTTACGGTGATTTTTGAGGGCGTTTTGTTGTATGCGGTATACCGCAACCTTGTCACAGGTTCGATTTCTCTGGCGCAGCTTACGGTCATGTCCAGTCTGATGGTAGCCATGACGTGGATTTTGATCGGTTTGTTTGAAAATATTATGAATATTATGAAAAACGGTATGTTCATCAATAATCTGAAAGGATTTATGGATTACGGAGAAAAGATCCCTGAGGATCAGGATGGCGTGATGCCGGAGGGAAAGTTTGAGACGCTGGAATTTGACCATGTAAGCTTTTCCTATAAAGAGGAGGAGACCATCAAAGACTTGTCGTTTACGATCAGAGAGGGTGAGATTGCGGCGTTAGTCGGGCATAACGGAGCCGGAAAAACCACGATCATTAAGCTGCTTCTGCGCCTGTATGACCCTGTTTCGGGGGTGATCCGGCTAAACGGAAGGGATATCAGGGAATATAATCTTCATGCGTACAGAGAGCTGTTTGCCGTTACGTTTCAGGATTTCTGCCTCTTCGGCATAACCGTCATGGAGAATGTGCTGATGGGAAGACATTATGAAAATGATGAACAGGTGGCAGAAGATGCGCTGAAAAAGGCGGGAGTGTATGAGAAAGTCATGTCCCTGCCAGATGGCATACATACGGTGATGACCAAAGAATTTGACGAACACGGCGCGGTATTTTCAGGTGGAGAGAGTCAGAAGCTTGCTGTGGCAAGAACTTTTGCAAAGGATTCCTATGTCAAGATTTTTGACGAGCCGTCAAGCGCGCTTGATCCTATCGCGGAATATGAGCTTTTTCAGAATATTATGAAGGAAGGCAGTGACCACACCATGTTTTTTATCTCGCACAGACTGTCTTCGGTCAAGAAATGCGATAAGGTCTTTATGCTGGAAGACGGGAAGCTGATCGAAGAGGGTTCCCACACAGAGCTGATGGCGTTAAACGGCAGTTATGCGAAAATGTACCGCAGACAGGCCATGAACTATCTGGCGTTGGAGACGGAAGAGGAGGTGGCGGTTTGAAAAGGGAAAAAAACAATACAAAGCAATCCGCTGCAAAGGTATGGCGCAATAACTTGTTTCTGCTGAAACTGATGTTTGGCGCCTCCCCATCGTTTGTTATTTTTATGGTGCTGGACTCCATACGGAATCAGGTCTCCATCTTTTTTGAACATACTTACGGAATCGGTTATGTGCTGGAAGCTGCTGAATTTCACTATCCGTTTGTCAGGGTGGCGCGGTTCTTATTGATCCTGGCGGCATGTATCACGCTGGGCATGGTATTTACGGTAGTGGCGGGCGATTATATACAGGAAAAGGAACGCCCCAAAGTCAGGGAAAAGATAAAAATGCTCTTATATGAAAAGACGAAGGAGCTGGATCTGGCGTGTTATGACAATCCCGAATATTACAATGAAATGGTACTTGCCATTTCCCAGGTCGATGCGCAGATTGACAGATGTGAAACTTTTCTGCGCAATACGGCGTCGGGCATTACGGTCTTTATATCCACGGGAATTTACTTCTTGATCAGAGACCGCTTTTCCATTGTGTTTGCGGCAGTTTCCTTCATCATGGCATTTGCGTTTAACCAGCTATATAATAAACTCTCTTTCCAAATACGAATGGAGCGCAATCCGATCGAGAGAAAGCGGGAGTATATAAAAAGAGTGTTTTATCTGAACGATTATGCCAAGGAAATCCGTTTAAACCCTGAGATTCCCGATATCTTGTTTCACACATTTGAACAGGCAAATGACGAGGTTTACAATGTGGAGAAAAAGTATGCCATGAAGAGGTTTTTTCTGGGCGTTATGCGCAGGTATGTGAGTAATGATTTTTTCAGTGATGTGCTGTATATTTCCTATCTGGTTTTTCAGGCAGTTGTGAGGGGTACACTGTCATTCAGCGGGGTAGCCATTTTGTATAACTCCTTCGGAAGACTGAAAAGAGGGATGAGCATTTTTACGGAAGTGTATCCGTTCGCCTGTGAGAGCAGCCTGTATGTGCAGAAAATCCGTGATTTTCTGGCTTACGAGCCTGGGATACAAAGTGAGGAAGGCATCGAGCCTGCAAAAGGTGCTAAGGAAATGGAGCTTGACAGGGTTTCTTTTGCCTATAATAAAGATACCGGCGGGCTGCTGAAGGATATATCACTTCATATTGCGCCCGGTGAAAAGATTGCGCTTGTAGGCTACAACGGAGCGGGAAAAACGACGCTTGTTAAGCTGCTTATGAGGCTTTATGACGTGGATCAAGGAAGGATTCTGGCTGACGGAATGGATATCCGTACCTATGATGTGCAAAAGTACAGGGATTCGATTGGAACGGTATTTCAGGATTTTCAGATTTTTGCTGGAAGTATCAAAGAAAACGTACTTCTTGATGTCGCTGATGGCTGTGACGAAAAGGAAATAGTGGATGCTCTTGTGGACAGCGGATTGATGGAACGGGTGGATGGAATGGAGAAAGGGCTTGATACGCCGCTCACAACCGAATTTATGGAAGACGGCATGAATTTGTCGGGCGGAGAAAGCCAGAAACTTGCAATCGCCAGAGTTTTTTACCGGAAAGCCGGACTGATGATTCTGGACGAGCCGTCAAGTGCGCTTGACCCTATTGCAGAATATCAGCTGAATCATGCCATGCTTTCGGCGACAAAGGATAAGACGGTGATCTTTATCTCCCACCGCCTGTCCACTACCAGGCTTGCCGACCGCATTATTATGCTGGAGCAGGGGAGAATTGTGGAACAGGGCAGCCATCGCGAGCTGCTTGAGAAGAACGGAAAGTATGCACAGATGTGGCGCGTGCAGGCGGGGGCTTATATTGAGGTATAAAATCATGTGAAAATTTACACCTTTTTTAGGGGAGCGGGACGAGGATGGCAGAGAGGTCTGGCGCAGGTATTGGCAGAGAATACTATGCAATTTACAAGCCAACTAGACAGAAAGCATAAAATCAAGTAAAAATGAACCTTTTGATATTAGTAACCGTCTATATAGGTGAAACCGGTTTTATTAACATTCAGACAAGGAGGTGGATGAATTTGAAACATTGCTGGAAGCAAATAGAAAATTTGTCGAGCGGTCTGTAAGGTTTAGAATAAACTCTAAAGCTGATGCAGATGATGTGTTGCAGGAGATTTACTTGACTGCTTATCAGAAATTTTCACAGCTAAAAAATAAAGCTTCATTTAAAGCCTGGATCATTCGTATAGCTAGAAACAAATGTAATGATTATTTCCGAAAAAAAGCGATGCAGTATGAAATTCCGATTGAAGATCTGACAGAAACTAAAATTTCAGACAGCAGACATGGTATTTTAATCGTAAATACTGTAAGAGAAACTTTGAATCGGTTGGGCGATAAGGATAAACAAATCCTTTATCTTTATTTTTGGAAAGAGATGCCTCAGGCAGAGATCGCTAAACGGCTGAGCATCCCTATTGGAACAGTTAAAAGCAGATTGCATACAGCAAAACGAAATTTTAAGAATAAGTATTCAAATCTCTATCTCTCCGATGTATCGAAAGGAGAATACTGTATGAAGAAAATACCTGGATTTTTACCTGAATATAAAATTGAAGTAAGTACAAAGGAACCTTTTTCAGTAAAATGTGAAGAACTTATGGGGTGGTTTTTGGTTCCGAAACCTGGTGAAAAGATATCCTGGGGAATGTATGATATCCCTTCCCGTAAGTGTAATCGTCTGTTTGATATGGAAGTTACTGGAAAAGCAAAAGTGCATGGTATTGAAGGTGTTGAATTAACTGCACGAGAAGCATCGTATTCAGATAAACGAGATGTGGTAAACCGCACTTTTATAGCACAGCTTACCGACACACATTGCCGTTATCTAGCAACGCTTACATATGATGGGGGAGTTAAAAACTATATTACATTTCTGGATGGAGATGAATTCTTGCTCAACTGGGGATTTGGCGAAGATAATTGTGGTAATGAAATTAATCTGGTACCTAAGGGAGATATTCAAAAAACGAAAACTGTTGTTGTGAGCTGTGATAAAGATTTCCTGCTTGACATTGTCGGAAGATATACCATTACAATCGGGGAAAAGAGCTATGATACTGTTTGTGTTATGGACATTGAAACTTACAACTGTGGTGTTGTTTCGGAACAATTTTTAGACAAGAATGGTAAAACGATTCTTTGGCGCAGATTCAATCGTGATGATTGGGCTATCCACCGTTATAACAAAAAGTGGAGTGAACAGTTGCCTGAAAATGAAAAACTTACGATTAATGGAATCACCTATGTTCATTGGTATGATTGCATTACAAATTACATTTTGTACTAGACACGTAAAATAACTCTGAGAACAGGGGGCTGGTCATCAGCTGACCAGCCCCCTCATTTTATAGGAGAACTCGACATCTGCGGAGCGAAAAACACGAAGTGTTTTTTATAGGGCTGCGATTTTCAGCCAGCCCTTTTTAATCTATTCTACCGTTACAGACTTCGCAAGATTTCTCGGCTGATCTACATTCAGCCCCTTTTCCACAGATACATAGTAGGCGAGATACTGAAGTACCACGGCCGATACAAAAGGAGTAAACAGTGGAGAAGTTTCCGGGAGTACGACCTGGTGGTCGCACAGGCTGGCATCCACGGAGGCATTGATATCCGTGATCAGGATGACTCTAGCGCCACGGGAGCGTACCTCCTGAACATTGGAGATTACCTTCGCATAGACGTCCGGCTGGGTGGCGAGGGCGACCACGGGAACATTATCGGTGATCAGAGAGATCGTTCCATGTTTGAGTTCCCCGGCGGCATAGGCTTCCGAGTGAATATAACTGATCTCTTTTAATTTAAGAGATCCCTCACAGGACAGGGCGTAGTCCAGTCCTCTGCCGATAAAAAAGATATGATCCGAGAGGGTGAGGCGCTTAGAGATATTTTCAATCTGGGAATCGTAGGACAGTGCATCCTCTACTTTGTCTGCAATACCTATGAGGTTTTCCACATATCCTCTGGTTTCTTCCTCAGAGATATTTTTTGTGACATAAGCGATTCGGAATGCGATGAGGTACATCAGGGAAAGCTGTACAGTATAGGCTTTTGTGCTCGCCACTGCGATTTCCGGGCCTGCATGGGTATAAAGTACATAATCACTTTCTCTGGCGATGGAGGATCCCTTTACATTTACGACAGAGAGAGTTTTTGCACCCTTTGTCTTTCCAAGTTTCAGCGCTGCCAGAGTGTCAGCGGTTTCTCCGGACTGGGAGATCGTAATAAGTAATGTATGTTGGTCTATAATCGGGTTTTGATATCGGAATTCCGAGGCGATTTCTACCGTTACTGGGATCCTTGCCAGGCGCTCGATCATATTTCTGCCAATCAGACCAGCATGCATGGCAGTACCGCAGGCTGTGATCACAATGCGGTTGATGCCAGTGAAGATGTCATCCGGGACATTGTCAGTGGAGAAATCAGGCATCCCGTGTACGACTCTTGGGGTGATGGTATTTCGGAGGGCTTCCGGCTGTTCGTGGATCTCTTTCATCATAAAGTAATCATAGCCACCTTTTTTGGCTGCTCCCACATCCCAGCTGATATGATGGATCGTCGGTCCATACAGATCGCCATATTCATTTTTGACCAGTATTTCGTCTTTGGTGATCTTGGCAATATGATTTTCCTGCAGGACAAAATAATGCTTTGTATGGCTTACCAGTGCCACCATGTCAGAGGCGATGATGGATCCCCTTTCAGTGTGGGCTGCCACCAGGGGGCTGCCGCTTCTCACTGCGTAGATGGTTTCCGGGATATCCTCAAACATAATACAAAAACCGTAGGCTCCAGTAAGCTTTCCCGTGGCCAGACGGATGGCTTCTTCCGGATCTCCCTGATAGCAGTCATCTATAACCATCGCTGCAATTTCTGAATCGGTCTGGGATACGGGGCGTTTTCCTCTTTCTTCCAGTTCCCGCTGTAGTTCCTGATAATTTTCGATGATCCCGTTGTGGATCAAAGTTACCCTTCCTGCTGTATGAGGGTGGGAGTTGGTGTCCGATACCCCGCCGTGGGTTGCCCAGCGGGTGTGTCCGATGCCACAGGTGGAGATGATATCATCTGCCTGGGCCTTGACCAGTTCCCGTAATACAGAGACCTTTCCTATGGTTTTTATAGTCTGGATGCCATCATCCGTAAAATAAGAAATACCAGCGCTGTCGTAACCACGGTATTCCAGTGTCTGCAGTCCATCTATCAACGTCTTTTTTGCATCGAGAAAGCCGACATATCCTATAATTCCGCACATAGTGCTCCTCCATTCCGGTGTATTGCTGCACCTTTGATTATAAACTTATTCCTAATATATGCAGGTACGCCTGCACATGAAAATAATCCTCTCCAAACCGTTTAAAATGGCTAAAAATCATAAAAATCATATCATATGAGCCAGGGAAAGTCAAGAAAACCGGAGGGGGCAGAGTGGTGCGCCGGGCTTTGTCAGCCTGCGCAAGAAAAAAGAATTGTAGGGGGGTGTGGAATGTGGTACAATGAACGCATAAGCACGATCACATTCTGAAAAAGCCGACGTGAGTGCTTATGCGTTCAAGTTGCTTATTATCAGGGGGTTAAGTTTAAAATATGCAGAATTTTAGAGTTGAGTTAAAAAAAATAGTGGATGATTCTTATGATGTTCAGATTGGCAGGAATCTTATTCCGGCACTGGTCTGTGATATGAAGGATGGTCTGGTGGGGAAGATCCGCAAATTTGCGGTTGTAACGGATTCTAATGTAGAAAAGGACTATGGTGTTCCAGTGCTGGAAGCCCTTCGGGAAGCTGGATTTGAAGCTGAGATCTTTGTGTTTCCGGCGGGGGAAAAGAGTAAGGTACGCAAGACCAAAGAAATGATAGAGGATGCCATGCTGGAAAAAGGCTTCCGCAGGGACTGCTGCGTAGTGGCAGTGGGAGGCGGAGTCGTTTCAGATCTGGCAGGTTTTGTTGCCGGTACCTTTGGAAGAGGAGTTCCATTTGTGAATTATGCTACCACGCTGCTGGCGGCAGCGGATGCATCCATTGGCGGAAAAACGGCGGTGGATACGGAACTTGCCACCAATTTGATCGGGCTGATCTATCAGCCGCGAAAAGTATATGTGGACATTGATACCTGGAAGACACTCCCGAAAGAGCATCTGATCAATGGAATGGCGGAGACAGTCAAGCATGCCTGTCTGGCCGACAGGGATTTTTTTGAATACATTGAGGACCATGTGGAAGATGTACTGGCATGTGTTCCGGAGGTGTGCGAGTATATATCCGGGAAAAACTGCAATGTAAAATATCAGGTGGTTATGAAAGATGAAAAAGAAAAGAGCCTGAGGGAGATACTGAATCTTGGCCATACGGTGGGACGGGCCATTGAGACGGTGAGTGGCTACCGCCTGCTCCATGGAGAAGCGCTGTCCATTGGAATGACAGCCCAGGTAAATCTGGGGTGCCGGCTGGGATTCTTATCTGAGGAGGAGAGAGACCGGGTCATTGTCCTCCAGGAGAGGATCGGGCTTCCAGTGCGTATTCCGGACTATATCGATAGGGAAGAGCTGGTACAGAAGCTGTACACAGATAAAAAGGTGCGGGATGGAAAACTTCGTTTTGTATTCCAGAAGGGGATCGGGGATGTGATGACTTTTGGCGAGGAAGTATATGCCAGACCCACTGCGGAGGAAGAGATCCGGGAGGTCATCATGGAGCTGTAGCCAGCATTTGCGTAAGGATAGATGGGGGGAGTTTGTTTGAACCAGAGGCAGCTGGGAAAGGAAAAGGAAGAACTGGCGTGTGGTTTTCTGCGTGAAAAGGGGTATGAAATAATTGTCTGCAATTACTGGTGCCGTGGTGCCGAACTGGACATCGTGGCGAAAGATGGGGAATACCTGGTATTTGTGGAAGTAAAATACCGGAAGGACCATTCCTGCGGCGGGAGCAGATACGCTGTTTCACCGAATAAAATGAGAAAGATCATACAGTGTGCCAGAACTTATTTATATCGGGAGAGGGTTCCTTTGGACACGCCTATGAGGTTTGATGTGATCGCCATAGAGGGGAAGAAGATCTGGCATTTTGTCCATGCCTTTGATGGGGATGGATGGAGTTAGTATGGTGGCGCACCAGACTGATCTGACAGCGCCCTCAGACCGTGTAGGTTTCAACGATAATGAAAAACCAGCGGGCATTTCTGGATCACTCCAGGGACGCCCGCTGGTTTTTGATGTTGCAGCCTTCCTATCAGACACGAATATCGATGTTTCCTCCAAGGGAAGGATTGACAGACTGCTCCATCATTTTGGTAATATTGTCTCCCATGGTCTTTTGCAGATCCAGTGTCTTATCCAGCATCGCTACCGACACATTGGACATAACACTTACCGATGCATTTGCCATAGAATATGAGGCAATATCCATTCCCAATGACATATCCATAGGCTCATCCTCCTTTTGTTGGGTTCAATATTTAAATCAGTATAACATTTTTCCCGATGAAATACAATAAAAATAATCATTGATTTTAAACAAAGATTCTTGTAAAATAAATTATGTATGGATAAATTATGAATGGTTCATTACACTAGTTATATGAAAAGAGGATTTTATGAGCAAACCGATCGTGGCAATCGTGGGAAGACCCAATGTGGGGAAATCCACGCTTTTTAATACGCTGGCAGGAGAAAAGATTTCCATTGTAAAAGATTATCCCGGAGTGACCAGGGACCGGATCTATGCAGATATGGTCTGGCTGAACCGGAGTATGTCCCTGATCGATACCGGGGGAATTGAGATGGATACCCAGGATGTCATGCTTTCCCATATGAGGGAGCAGGCGACCATCGCTATTGATACAGCGGATGTGATATTGTTTATCACGGATGTGAGGCAGGGACTTGTGGATGCAGATTTTAAAGTGGCAGATATGCTTCGCAGATCCGGCAAGCCGGTAGTCCTCGTAGTGAATAAAGTAGATAATTTTGAGAAATATATGCCAGATGTGTATGAGTTTTACAATCTGGGTATTGGGGAACCACATCCGGTATCGGCTTCCTCTAAGCTGGGGATCGGTGATATGCTGGATGAGGTTCTGGAGCATATTGCGCCGGAGAAGTTTGAAGAAGATGAGGACGAACGTCCGCGGATCGCTGTTGTGGGAAAACCCAATGCGGGAAAATCTTCGCTGATCAACCGGCTTCTGGGAGAAAACCGTGTGATCGTTTCCGAAGTTGCGGGGACGACCAGAGATGCCATTGACACGGAGATCATCCGGGATAGAAAAGAGTATATTTTTATCGATACCGCTGGAATAAGAAGGAAGAATAAAATCAAAGAGGATTTAGAAAAATATAGTATTATCAGGACTGTTGCCGCCATCGAGCGGTCGGATGTAGTGGTGCTGATGATCGATGCGGTGGAGGGAGTGACGGAGCAGGATGCCAAGATTGCCGGCATCGCCCATGAGCGGGGAAGAGGGCTGATCATTGCGGTGAACAAATGGGACGCCATCGAGAAAGATAATCACACCGTCAAAGAATATACAAATAAGGTACGGGAGATCTTATCTTTTGTTCCTTATGCAGAGATCGTATTTATCTCAGCCCTCACAGGCCAGAGAACCGATAAGGTATTTGAGCGGATCGAGACGGTGATCCAGTTTCATTCCATGCGGGTTCAGACCGGTGTGCTCAATGAAATTCTTATGGAGGCAGTTGCTATGCAGCAGCCGCCTTCAGATAAGGGAAAGCGGCTCAAAATATTTTATATGACCCAGGTTAGTACCAAACCGCCTACCTTTGTTCTTTTTGTAAATAGTAAGGAGCTGATGCATTTTTCCTATCAGCGCTATATTGAAAACCGGATCCGGGATACATTTGGCTTTACTGGTACACCGATCCGTATGTTTATCCGTGAACGAAAGGAGAAATAAGACGTGTTGAAATATATTCTGACAGGGATTGTTCTTTTGCTCATCGGCTATGCCTTTGGCTGTTTTTCTACCGGATATCTTGTGGGAAAACGAAATGGAATGGATATCCGTTCTACTGGCAGCGGCAATATCGGGACCACCAATGCCCTGCGTTCCCTGGGGGCAAAAGCAGGAGCAATTACCTTCCTTGGGGATCTGTTAAAGGCATTTGTTCCCATGCTGCTGGTGAAGTATGTGTACTGTGTGAAGATGGGATATGATCCGAACCAGTCGCTGGCTTATATGTATACGCTGTTCACCGGTCTGGGTGTGGTGCTGGGGCATAATTTTCCAGTTACCCTTCGGTTTAAGGGAGGAAAGGGAATCGCTGTGTCGGCAGCGGTTATCGTAGTGTCAACCATGGATCCTTTGTTTATAGCGGTAGGGCTGGCGCTTTTTATTGCGGTGGTGGCGATCACCCGCTATGTTTCCCTGGGATCACTGATCGTTGTGTGGTATATTCCTATTTTTTCAGTGTTACATTTTCGGGGAGATATTTTCTTCCCGGTTATACTTGTGTTGAGTCTGATGTTTACGGTCCTGGCTTACATAAAGCATAGTGCTAATATCAAACGCTTATTAAATGGTACAGAAAATAAGCTGGGAGCGAAAAAAGATACAGATGGAGGAAAACATAATGAAAAAAATTAGTTTTAGCATAGTGCTAATATCAAACGCTTGTTAAATGGTACGGAGAATAAGCTGGGAGCGAAAAAAGATACAGATGGAGGAAAACATAATGAAAAAAATT
>CAJUFM010000056.1:20677-21507 GCA_910585745.1 uncultured Eubacterium sp.
AGTTTTTTAGGAGCCGGAAGCTGGGGAACTGCCCTCGCTATTTTGTGTGCCAATAACGGGCATAAGGTTACTATGTGGTCAAAGATCAAGGCAGAGACAGATATGCTCCGGGAAAAGAGAGAGCATGTGGAACGTCTGCCCGGCGCGAAGCTGCCAGATTCTATCGAGATCGTGGATGAGATTTCCGTAGCATGCCAGGATCAGGATATCATTGTGTTTTCTGTGGCATCGCCATTTGTTCGGGCTACGGCTGAACTGGCAAAGCCTTACATCAAACCCGGGCAGATCATTGTAAACGTGGGAAAAGGAATTGAAGACAGTACACTGATGACGTTGTGCGAGATACTGGAAGATGTGCTTCCGGAGGCACAAGTGGCAGTTTTGTCCGGTCCAAGCCATGCAGAAGAAGTATCAAAAGACATGCCAACTACAGTTGTAGTTGGGGCAAAAAATGAAAAAACGGCGACTTTTATCCAGGACGTATTTATGGGGAAAAATTTCCGTGTCTATGTTAGTCCTGATGTTGTGGGAATTGAGCTGGGAGGGGCATTGAAAAATGTGATCGCACTGGCAGCGGGAATCCTGGACGGAATGGGTCTGGGAGACAATACAAAGGCAGCTTTGATGACCCGGGGTATTGTGGAGATCAGCCGTCTTGGTATGGAACTTGGCGGCAGAATGGAGACTTTTTTTGGACTGTCAGGGATTGGTGATCTGATCGTGACCTGTACCAGTACCCACAGCCGGAACCATAACTGCGGTTATCTTCTCGGCAAGGGAAAAACACTGGAGGAGGCAAAACAGGAGATCCGCCAGGTGGTCGAGGGAGT
>CAJUFM010000057.1 GCA_910585745.1 uncultured Eubacterium sp.
GGTCTGAGGGTTTATAGGTATCCCTTGAACAACCTAAATACATTATACAAGGAGGTTTATACCCATTTGATATTTTTAGAAAAGGTTTTAGAACTTATGATGGAAAAAAATGCGAAGGTCGATGCGACATTGCTAATGACATTTAGGGATTTTTTGAAAAAAGAAGAAAATATAGGGAAACATTATCCATTATCTTTAAATGGGAAAAAAATTCTGGATGAAGAGAAAAAATTAGTTTATGCGGAAAACGAAGATTTTTCAAATGAATTAATAAATTTTTTAATGTATGAAATGACAAATGACTGTCTTATTGAAATAAAAAAATATTGGTCAATAAAAAGAAGATAAAAATGTTGTTTCGTGCATTACATAATTTACCAAGAGCTTATTTACGAGAAAGAAGTGAAATATTTTGCGATATAAACATACCGCAAATATCCCAGAACGAGGCTATAGAGTATTCATTTGCTAATATGGATATGGAAGCAAAAAAATATTATATAGATTCGGCACGATTAAAAGGTATTATATGTTAATATATAAATAGCAGAAAAGCGGAGCTTATGGGGAGGTCACTGTCAGCAGGGATAAGGGCAGTAAGACGATTTCGGCAGAGGATGTAAGTAAGGGGAATGGTGTAGGAAATCCAGTTAAGATAGAGGGGCGTGGTAGTACAGGAAGAACCATTTCAAATACGTTAAATGAACAGATGGCAGTGCATCAAGTACAATCAATTATCCAAACTAATCATTATGACAGATCCTAGGTGGCCAGCTGCTGAGGGATGGGTTAAGATGGGGAATAATGTAAATGGGATAGAGATACATTTTATATATAATAAAAATACAAATGCTTTTGATAATTTCAAATTTAAATAGGAGAAGAAAATTTATGTGTAGTAATGTGATTTTTCAAGATCAGAATATAACGTTTTTATTTGATTTTCTTTATAAGGTTGAAAAATATTTTACTTATGAAATATACATTTTGACATCAGGGTATTCTGGGAAGTGTAATTTTTGTATTCCAGAAGACAAACTTAAAGCTTATGTTAAAAGAATTAGTAAAATAATGAATGATCTTAGTGGTGAATTTACAATAGAAGATTGCGAAAGTGATGCATATATAAAAATATATTTTGAAAATATAAGAGAACTTTATTTAAGTGGTCAAATAGGGGGCAGTTATGAAGATAATAATTTAAAGTTTAAATTGAGAGCAGATCAAACAATTTTATTGCGGCTTAAAAACAAATTATTATATGATTTACAGCCTACATGACTAAATTCAGAATCAACATAATTAAACATGTTGGATGGAATCGGGTGCTTTCCTAGCGGTTGCCTTTGCCTCATTGTTTAACATGGATACCTGGCAGGGGGACCTGTATGAGCCGGTGACGCTGCATAAGTATCTGTATGCGAATGCAAACCCGGTGAAGTACAAGGACCCCAGCGGGAACATGGGAAGCCTGCAGGAGTGTAATCTCGCCAGCGCCATCAGCGCGGAACTGTATAAGAAACAGAACGTGGTCATGGGGATGGCGGTGCTGAACGGCATCGGCAAATCGGTGATGACGGGGCTGTGCGGCGGGGATGCTGGCGACATGACAACGGCCTTTCTGGAAGGAGCGATCGAGGGAGCAGCCATGGGAATGCTGTTCTGTGCGGTTGCGGCAGTGCTGGCGACGAGTATGCTGACGGTGATGATGGCCCATACCGCGGCTTCCAGTGTTGTTTCCATCGTGCTGGCCATCTACAGTGTTTCCGAGGGGGATTACCTGAATGCACTGGTGTATGGTGCAGTGGCAGTGGCCGGGATCATCGGGGTGTACAAGTGGTATCGCATGAGTTTTAAAATTGATATCATTGGAAGCAAGGGTAAAATCAGTGTGGCTGATAATAAAAATTATGAAACCCAGCCACAAAGATTGGTTCAACAAGGAAAGACAGTGGCTATCGGCAAAATGAAAGATTTAAATGCCCCAGGAAAAATTGTATATGGGGAATTTAAAGTGGCGGATTATTTGCCAGACCAAGGTTCTCCGAAAGCAAATTGGAAACAAAATAGTGGAATACTTAGAAGTGTTATAAGAGAAGGTGATCCCATAAAAGATGTATCTGAATATCCAATGCAAAATGCGGGGTTTTTAGGAGCAGAAAGGAATTTGTTGGAGATGATGGGATGGGCTTATGATGATGGGTATTGGTATTTACCATAACAGGAGACGATATTTTATGGATTTTAGAGATGTATGCCAAAAGTATTTTGGCTATTTATTAGAAGATGGATATGAAATATTAGTGGAGAAAAATGAAAATTGTATGGAATATAAAAAAGGAAACTTAATTATTCAGTTGTTTTTTGAAAAGCAAGGATATGAGATTTATATTTGCGTTACTCACATAGATGGGAGAGTGGTTAGAGCATATGATATATTGGCTTACTTTGACATGGATTCCCAAAGAGGAGGATATCAAATTCCGCGACTGGGAGATTTAGAAAAAGGGATTTGTTATTTATCGAAGACACTTTGTTGTATATTGAAACTAGTAGATGTATCTGATGAAGCAAATTTTCAAAAACTTTATGACTTCTCTACAAATAAACAATCTGATGAGGCAAAGTTGTTAAATATACAGAGAGAATTAAGAAAAGCTGAAAAGTGTTGGAAAGAACATGATTATAAACAAGCAGAATATTTGCTTCAAAAACATATCAAGTATTTATCATTAAGTCAGAAAATGAAATTGCAGTATATACAAAAGCATAACAGGTGATGGTGTTAACAGCCGGAACCAGCTGGCGGAGGAAGATTTTTTATGACTGATATACAAAACGATAAACTGTTTCATACTTTTTGTTCTGTTTTACAAGGAAAAAATGTGAGGTACTGGATAAATGTAACATCGTATTGTAAAGATGGTTATACTGGATATAATATATGTTTAGGACGGAAAATCCCAGCATTTACAAAAAAGTTGACGAATCCGCTGTAGTAATGATATAATCAAATGATTGTAAAATAAGTTTGACACAGAGATGGCATGGAGCAGATGGGAAAACAGGCTCCGGCACAGATGGAGGACTATGATATTATGTCGCAGGTGATCAAGAATTTTAACAAATACCGGTATCTGCTGGGAGAACTGGCGAAGAAAAACATTAAGCTGAAATACCGCAGAAGTTACCTGGGTATCTTGTGGACACTGATCGAGCCTTTGCTGGTGATGATCGTGCTGAGTGTCGTATTTGGGCCGATGCTGGGGAGAAAAGGGCAGGATCCCGCTTTTAAAGGGGTTCCCTTTCCCGTATATGTACTGACAGGACGGCTTTTGTATTCCTTTTTTTCCTCTTCTACCAACAGCGCCATGCGCTCGATCCGGGCTAATGGCGGAATGATCAAAAAAGTGTATGTACCGAAGTATATGTATCCGCTGTCGGGGATCTTATCGAATTTTGTGATCTTTGTGATCTCCCTGGTGGTGCTCGTATGTGTGATGGTATTTTTCCTTGCCACTGGAACCTATAAAGCGCCAATGAATGGCTATATGCTATTATCCATTGTGCCGCTGGTGAACCTGCTGATGCTGGCGGTGGGGACGGGGCTGGTTCTGGCTACGTTATGTGTATTTTTCCGGGATATTGAATATTTATGGAGCGTTATGCTGATGCTTATAATGTACTGCAGTGCGATCTTCTATTTTGCCAGCAGTCTTGGGGATACGACGAGAAAGGTAGTGAAGCTGAACCCATTATTTGGGATTATTGATAATTTCAGGCGGAGCTTGTTTGGACAACCCTTTGATATGACGATGCTTGCTTATACCTTTGGGGTAAGTGCAGTGCTGATCGGCATCGGGATGTTTTTATTCTACCGCAAACAGGATACTTTTATTTTGAATATTTAAGAAGTGATCAACGAACGGAAGGAAGAAGAGCAATGGCGAAGAAGAATCTGGCTCTGAGGGTAAACCATGTCAGCATGAAATTCAATCTCAGCTCCCAGAAAGTAGACAACATTAAAGAATACATTATAAAAATGCTGAAGAAAGAGCTTATGTACCAGGAATTCTGGGCGCTCAAAGATGTAGATTTTGAGATAAAGCGGGGAGACCGGGTGGGGATCCTGGGGTTAAACGGCGCTGGTAAGAGTACATTATTAAAGGTGATCGCGGGAGTGCTCAAGCCCACGGAGGGAAATGTGGACTGCTATGGAAAGATCGCGCCGCTTCTGGAGCTGGGAGCCGGTTTCGATAAACAGTATACCGGGGCAGAAAATATTTATTTGTACGGCGCGGTGCTGGGCTACAGCAAAGAATTTATTCAGGAAAAATATGACGAGATCGTAAAGTTTTCAGAATTAGGCAAGTTTATCGATGTTCCGGTGAAAAATTATTCGTCGGGTATGAAGTCGAGACTGGGCTTTTCCATCGCTACCGTGGTGGAGCCGGAGATCCTTATATTAGATGAGGTGCTCAGTGTGGGCGACAAGCGTTTCCGCAAGAAATGTGAAGCGCGTATCCAGAGCATGTTTGACAAAGGTGTGACAGTACTTTTTGTATCCCACTCTACGGATCAGGTATTGCGGATGTGCAATAAGGGAATCCTGTTAGAGCAGGGCAGGCTGATCGCCCAGGGCGATGTAGAGGATATTGTGGATCTTTATGACGAAAAACTCGGCATGGAACGGGACGATTGAGTACTTTGGATGAAGATTAGTTAGATACGGAATATGCGGGCAGCCGCAGAATGGAATGGAGGATAAAATGAAAAAGGTAATTACTTATGGTACCTATGATCTGCTTCATGTGGGGCATATCAATCTGCTCCGCCGCGCCAAAGCGCTGGGGGATTATCTGATCGTAGTGGTTTCCAGTGATGAATTCAATGCGGGAAAAGGAAAAAAGGCATATCATTCCTTTGAGGACCGTAAGATCATACTCGAGGCGATCAAGTACGTGGATGAGGTGCTGCCGGAATATACCTGGGAGCAGAAGATTGATGATGTGAAGGACAATGATGTGGACGTATTTGTGATGGGAGATGACTGGGAAGGAAAATTTGATTTTCTGAAAGATTACTGTGAAGTAGTCTACCTTCCGAGAACAGAAGGAATCTCTACATCAAAGATAAAGGAAGATCTGGGATTTAGTAAAGAAAATGATTAAAAAAGCAGGTTATTTATTATTTGCGGTGTTCTACTATCTGTGCCGCCTTTTTCCCAGAGACCGGAAAAAGATATTTCTTGTGGCGACCCATGATGACAGTCCGGAGGGGAATATAGGCATCGTTGCGGAGGCGGTCCGGCAGAGAGAGGAAGGGTACCGGCTGGTCTGGTTTACTAGAAAGGACAGGATCACGGATCCGGTAAACTTTTTTATCCGAAAAGCATATCACCTTGCCACGGCCTCTTATGTATTTCTGGACAATGAGTTTCTGCCCATGGCATATCTTCATTTTCCCGAATCGGTAAAAGTAGTACAGCTCTGGCATGGGACAGGAACCATAAAAAAATTTGGACAGGATGTGAATGCAGGCACACTGGGGAGGCTGGAGTACTGCGCCAACCAGAACATTACCCATCTGATCGTGAATTCTGAAGAAGTGAAAGCAGAGTATGCCAGCGCTTTTGGGGTGAGTGAGGACAGGATTTATCCCATCGGACTGCCGCGGACAGATCTTCTTCTGAATCCGGATTTTCTGGAAGACAAGAGAGGGCAGTTTTTAGACCAGTATCCACAAGTTCAAAAAAAACGTTGCATTTTATATGCCCCCACCTTCCGGGACAGTGAGGTGGATTCACCGGAGATCCATCTGGATCTGCAGGAAATGTCAGATAAAATGAGTTCGGAAGATGTACTTTTGATCCGCCTGCATCCTCATGTGGCGCAGAAGATTTCCTGGGAAGAGAAAAGATGGAAAAATATCATCAATGTGTCAGAATATCCGGGAGTAACGACGCTGCTGGCAGTGGCTGACGTACTTATCACAGACTATTCCTCGATTGTATTTGAGTATTGTCTCAGGAATAAACCGATGATCTTTTATGCCTATGACCTGGAACAGTTTGAAAAAAATGGAAGAAGTTTTTATAGGGATTACCGCAGTTTCGTGCCGGGAAGGGTTGTGCAGAGTACAGAAGAGTTGCTGGACTGCCTGAAAGCGGCGGAGGAGAATAAGGCGGCTGTCTTTACAGAGCTGATGTTCGACAAATTGGATGGAAAAGCCACATTACGACTTTTGGAATTGATTTTTTGATCTTTTTAGTATATAATAAAAATGTTCTGGGGCCTTGTGGAAGGAACTGGGAAGAATACAGACAGCCTGGCGGTATCGGTTAAAAGCTGCCGGGTGAAGAAAAAAATGTGGAGGGATGTTTCTTGAAAACTTTGTTGAGCAGAAAGATAAGTATTGTTTTTCTTGTGCTTCAGCTGCTGGTGAGTGCAGCGTTGATCGGGATTGCTTTTTATGTCGATCTTTTTTCGACAAAATATATAGTGGCGTTGATCGGGATCTGTGTTTTTTTCCTTGCCTATGCGGTCATCAGCCAGATGACAGACAAGAGCCGTATCATTGGGCGGATCCTGTGTATTGTGATCTGTTTGTTTTATGCCGGAGGCGGATACTACTGTATTAATACCTACTCGGCCATCGATGAGATGGCAGACCAGCAGGTAAAGGTGGACCAGATTTCCTGTATTGTGCTGAAAGATGATCCTGCACAGAGTATTTACGACACAAAGGATTATAAATTCGGCATTCTGGATGTGAATGACCGTGCCAACACGGACAAAATGCTGGCAGAGGTGCAAAAGGCCATCGGCCAGGAACCTCTGAAGACAGAGTATCAGGACAACGATACGCTGATCGACGCGCTCTATGCCAAAGATGTAAATGCCATTGTGATCAATGAGGCGAACCGGAATCTGATCGAGGATTATTATAAAACTTTTTCTGAAGACACGAGAGTTCTCAATACCCATCAAGTGGAGACAGTCATTGAAGAAAAAGAACAGCTGGATGATATCACAACAACACCATTCAACATCTACCTGAGTGGTAACGATGTATATGGTGATATCAAGACCACCAGCCGAAGTGACGTCAACATTATTATGACAGTGAATCCGAATACGAAAGAGATTCTTCTTACCTCGACGCCGAGAGATTATTATGTGCCTCTCTCTGTGTCAAATGGAATACCGGATAAGCTGACCCATGCCGGAAACCATGGTGTGGATTGTTCCGTGAAGACACTGGAGATGCTATATAATATCGATATTGATTATTATATAAGGGTTAATTTTACCAGTATCAAAAAGATCGTGGATCTGCTGGGAGGAGTGAAAGTTTATTCAGACTTTGATTTTACTTCTGATTGGGGACCGAGCTTTAAGAAAGGTTACAACCATGTAAACGGCAAACAGGCTCTGGCGTTCTGCCGTGAGAGACATCACTTTGCTACTGGCGATGCCCAGAGAGGCCGGAACCACCAGCATATGATCGAGGCGATATTGAATAAAGCGATGTCGCCAAATATCCTGCCGAAATATACTAAGCTGCTGAAGACTGCCTCCAAGAATTTCCAGACGAATATGTCTACGAAGGAAATCACATCTCTTGTGAAGATGCAGTTGGATGATATGTCCCAATGGAAGATCAAATATGCAAATGCCACTGGTACGGGGGCAAAGAAAACGACCTTTAGTTTCAGGCATAGTCCGAAGTATGTATGCGTGCCAGACTATAGTTCTGTAGAAAAGATTACCAAGAAGATTAAACATCTTTTGAAGGCTGCACCAGACTCCCAAGAAGAGGAGAAGGATAACAAAGATGATAAAGATAACACAAAGGATAATACTTCGTCCCAAAGCCTTCCGGAATTTAATTAACTGACAAATTGAGAAACCGATCAACTGTCCGTGACCGTGGCTTTGACAGGTAAAGATATCACAGGGGATTCCGTTGCTGCCAGCAGGAGTCTCCTGTTTTCAATACTCGTATAATGAAAGGAGACGGTATATGAAGATTTCATTTTCCCCACCGGATATCACGGAAGAAGAGATAGAAGAAGTAGCAGATACCCTTCGTTCCGGATGGATCACCACGGGGCCTAAGACGAAGGAATTTGAACGACGGATTGCGGCGTGGTGCCAGACGCCAAAGGCGGTGTGCCTGAATTCCGCTACTGCATGTATGGAGATGACACTGCGGCTGTTTGGCATTGGTCCGGGGGATGAGGTGATCACCAGCGCCTATACCTACACGGCTACAGCCAGTGCCGTGTGCCATACGGGAGCCACTCTGGTTCTGGTGGATACGGCAGAAGATTCCTTTGAGATGGATTATGACCAGCTGAAGGAGCGGATCACTCCTGCCACGAAAGCGGTGATGCCAGTGGATATTGCCGGGGTGCCCTGCGATTACAAGAGGATCTATGAGATCATAGAGAGAAAGAAAGAGATGTTCTGTTCTGGAGAAAATAAGTATCAGAAAGCGCTGGGAAGGATCCTGGTGCTGGCTGACTGTGCCCACGGCTTTGGCGCCAGGGTGGGAGAGCAGCCGGCAGGACAGTTTGCCGATTTTACTTCCTTTTCCTTTCACGCGGTAAAAAATCTCACTACCGCCGAGGGAGGAGCTGTGGTATGGAGGGATATTGACGGAGTCGATCCGGAAGAGATCTACCGGGAATACATGCTGTTTTCCTTGCATGGCCAGTCCAAGGACGCGCTGGCAAAGACAAAGGCGGGCGCCTGGGAATATGATATCCTGTCGCCGGCATATAAATGCAATATGACAGATATCCAGGCGGCGATCGGACTGGTCCAGCTCAGGAGATATCCGGAGCTTCTGGCGAGGCGCCGGCAGCTGGTAGGACTCTATGACCAGGGGATTAAAAAAATCAATGAAAAGCTGAAAATATTGGAGTGCAGGAGCCTTGTCCACTACGATGGGGAGATCTGTTCCAGCGGCCATCTGTACCTGCTGCGGATCCTGGGATGTACACAGGATGAGCGGAATGTGCTGATCGAGAGGATGGCAGAACAGGGGGTGGCGGCAAATGTTCACTACAAACCGCTTCCGATGCTGACAGCATATAAAAATATGGGGTTTGACATCAAAGACTTTCCCTGTGCCTTTCACATATTTCAGAATGAGATCAGCCTGCCGCTGCACACTCTGTTAAAAGATGAAGAAGTAGAGTATGTGCTGGGTGTATTAGAACAGGAGCTTCTGTCACTGGAATGCTGAGTATTTTCTGAAGCAGTGCATGAAACGGAGAATGGGAGAAGGCTATGAGAAAATGGGAGCAGCTTCCTGAGGAGATGCGAAATCAGGAAGTCAGATTTTATTATGAAGAACTGAAAAAAAGGCAGGGAGCGCTGGCGGCAAAGCGCTGTTTCGATGTGGTCATGTCCCTGCTGCTGTTGATCCTATTATTTCCTTTTATGGTTTTGATCGGTATCGCAGTAAAGGCGACGTCACCGGGAGAGGTTATTTTTCGCCAGGTCCGGGTGACTACATATGGAAAGCGGTTTCGGATCTACAAGTTCCGTACGATGGTGTCGGGAGCACCCGGTCAGGGGGCTCAGGTGACGGTCAGTGGAGATGCCAGAGTGACCGGTATAGGGAAATTTCTGCGAAAAGTGCGGCTGGATGAGCTGCCACAGCTGCTGAATATTTTGAAAGGTGAGATGTCTTTTGTGGGGACGAGGCCGGAGGTGGAGAAGTATGTGAAGTGTTACAGTGATGCCATGTATGCAACGCTGCTGCTTCCTGCGGGGGTTACTTCCACTGCCAGTATCCAGTATAAGGATGAGGAGCGGCTTTTGTCCCAGGGAAAGGACGTCGATGAGGTTTACACAAAGGAGATTCTCCCGGCGAAAATGGAGTATAATCTGGAATATCTGGGCCATTACTCCTTTTTCCGGGACATCAGCATAATATTTCAGACAGTGGCGGCTGTGTTGAGATAGAAGGTTTTGGAGGAGAAGGACTATGATCGATAAGCTTCAGGACTTATTTATCAGTTTGTTATCTCCATGGATTCCAATTATGGGGAAAATAAGTTCAAAGGTTAAATACAGACTGTTGACCGGGTGCTTTATTGCAGACCTTGTACTGTTCTGCATCGTGCGGTATGTACTGCAAAAGGAAAGTTATTTTTACAATACGGCTTGCGGTATTTTTCTTATGCTTTTAATTGCATTGTTGTCGCTGGACCGCTCCCTGCTGAGAAAGCCCTGGCGCAGATCCATGTGCATCGCCTGGTTTGGTATGTGCATCGTGTTTACACTGTCGGATCTGTTTGTGAGCAAAAAAGCATGCGGGCTGGGGATCATACTCGCCCTTGTGTTTACTGGAGTGTTTTTTGTATGGCAGAACCACAGCCGGAAAGATCTGTTGTGGAAAGCCTTTAAAGATGCGGTGAAGTATTCCTTTCTTCTGATGGCGGGGATCTCCTTTTTGTTCCGCCCCTATTTTGAGGGCGGCAGGTATGCGGGGATCTTTACCAATCCCAATACCTTTGGTCTGTATCTCTATGTAATCTTTGCGGTATATATGTCAGATCTGGACTGGAATGTGGAAACAGGAAAAAAATTCAGAAAAAGTCTTCCTACGTACCTCCAGCTGGCTCTTGTTCTGTTTTATCTGCTGGTATCCCAGGCCAGGACGGCAATGCTGGCCATTGGAGCAATCTTCTTATTGTGGATCGGCGTCCGGATCTATATGGGAAAAAAGCAGGGACGTTATGCTGCTTTTCTCAAGGGACTGGCAGCGCTGGTGCTGGTCACAGCGGTGTGCTATCCCCTGTACTTTGCAGGCATCAGAAATCTGCCAAAGCTGGTGGGAAATCCCATTGTGTTTGATGAAGATGTACTCTATCTCTCCAATGGGGAAAAAATAGAAGATATCGGAGATAAAGTGCTGGCTGAGTTTGATGAGATTGAGAGTGTCCAGGTTACAGATCATAAAACCAGCAATAATGGGATCTGGGGGCGGATCGTCAGGAGCCTGGACAGCAATGCCACCTTGAATAAAATATCCTCCGGCCGCATCACCATCTATAAAGCTTATCTGCAGAAGCTGAATATCAAGGGGCATAAAAGGGTAACAATGAAGATAAATAACAAACGAGTGTCCCATGCCCACAACAACTGGCTCCAGTTTGCTTATACCTACGGCGTGCCCAGCATGCTGTTTTACAGTGTCATCACTGTTCTGAGCCTGGTTCGTTCTATTTTGTTTTATATGACAAACCGGAGAAGGAATGCCACCTATGCTTTTTTGATCCCGGCGATCTGTGTGGGATTTCTCGTGGCGACCCTGACTGAATGCCTGTTTCTTCCCTTTGAGGTATTTCCGGCATTTGCTTACTGGTTTGCTTTTGGAGACATGTTTGAAAAAACATTAGAGGAAAAGGAGGTGGCAGCGTGAGTGAGAAACTGATCAGTGTCATCGTGCCGGCATACAATGTGGAAAATTATATTCGGAGGTGTCTGGATTCCCTTGTCAGCCAGACTTATGGGAATCTGGAGATCATCGTGGTGAACGACGGCAGTACAGACCGTACAGGGGAGATTATTGAAGAATATACGGAGCGCTACCCGGACAAGGTGATGTTGTACACCAGGGAAAACCAGGGGCAGGCGGAGGCCAGAAACTTTGGAATATCCAAGGCATCCGGTGAATATATTGGATTTGTGGACAGTGATGATTTTGTAAGTACGAAAATGTACGAGCTGATGTACCGGGAAGCAGA
This sequence comes from uncultured Eubacterium sp., assembly GCA_910585745.1. GTDB lineage: Bacteria > Bacillota > Clostridia > Lachnospirales > Lachnospiraceae > Eubacterium_F. Next base: position 11,768 of record CAJUFM010000057.1, read on the forward strand.
GGAACAGAGCTGTGATATGGTCACCTGCGGATACTATGGGTGCGACGAAGTGACAGGAGAGATCACAGTGTATCAGACCGGATATAAAGGTGAATTTAACCAGAGTATTTATGAGAATCCCATGCTCTTACGTATCAATTCCCCCTATCCCTGGAATAAGCTATATACCAGGGAACTGCTGGAGCGGAGCGGTTTTTCCTTTCGCAAGGGAATCATCTTTGAAGACCTGTGCGCCATTTTTCCGCTCTTTATGGATGCCAGGAAGGTGGGGCGGGTACACGAAAAGCTATACTATTACATTAAGGGAAGAAAGGGAGGTACCATCAGCACCTTTAATGAAAAACACGGGCAGATCATCGATGCCCTGCAGATCATGAACGATGCCTATCAGCATCGGGGGATGTTTGAACAGTTTTATGATACCCTGCTTTTTTTCAACCTCCGTCATATCTATGCCCGCTTTGACGAGATGCATAATTATGATGATATCATTTTTAAGCGGGAATTTAAAAAACGTGCCTTTGCACTTCTGGATCAGTATTTCCCGGGGTGGAGAGATACAGAAGAGTATGCAGCCCTGGAGAAAGCAGAAGAAAAAGAGGGGAAAGAGGGGAAGATCTCAGAAAAGACAGCAGAAAAAAGAGACGGAAAGAATCCTGGCAGGAAAGCAGGCAAGAAGGATAATAAGAAAACGGATGTGTCTCCTGAGACGCCGATCCGGGAAGAGCCGAAGAGCTTAAAGAAAAAAAAGCGGTCGGAACGCTATGAGGAGCTGGCAGCAGAGCGGGATATTGAAAAAACCACAGTGTTAGTGGAGTGCTATCACGGAAATGATCTGCGGGGGATGGGATATTATATTGCCATGGATCTGGCAGAACACCCAGAATATAAGGTGTATGTGGCAGCAGCAGATTTAGGAAAAGTCTGTGCTTTTTCCCAGGCCTTTCCCTCCCCTGTCCGATATGTGGATATGAATTCAGAACACTATTTGGAACTTCTGGCGACAGCAAAATATTTGGTCAATAACCGGTCATTTCCAGGATTTTTCAGGAAAAGAAAGGAACAACGCCTGATCTTTACAGACTTTCTGCCCTCGCTGGCGGCCCAGGGGACAGAGCTGGTCTGTGATGCCAGGAACATCCAGGGAATACAGCTCAGTCTGGCACAGTCAGATAAAATTCTGTTTCCAGAGGAACTGCGAGAACAGTTCATGCCCCTTTTGGAAAAGTATAATATGGCGGAGATCTGCCGGGACAAGAACTGCTTTATTATGACGAGGGCGCTGCTGCATTCGGGACACAGGGAGGACGACGGTACAGTGCGGGTGGCATACATGCCTTCTGTCAGGGAATTTCCGGGATTAAAAGACAACAGGAATTATCTGTTCCTGAGCAGCCTAAAAAAGAAACTGACGGAGCTGGATGGGAGGCTGGAGGAGGGAAGAAAGATCCTGTTCTGCTTTCCGAGGATCATCCGTCGCAGGTTTCGGGAAAATACCTGGAAGCATATCGAATTTTTCCCGGAAAACCGGGAACCCCTGGAGGTTCTTGCGGGCTGTCATGCCCTGGTGGGTGAGTATGGAGAAGAGATGTTTGTGATGAAAGCTCTGGGAAGACCAGTATGCCAGTTTGTGGATGATCAGGCTGATATGGCATGGCGCTATGGACTGGGCGGCCAGGGGGAGGAATATGGTTTTCCAGTCTTTGAAACCCCGGAGAAGGTGGCGGAGTGGATCAACGGGCTGGAGAGAAAAGCAGTCCATATTGGAAGTCCGAGAATAGGCTGGCGGCAGACGCTGGAAGATTTTAAGAGGGGGAAAAACCACAGACTGGGGCGGACAGTGGTCTATATGCCGGCATTTACAAGCCGGAGAGAGTTTCTGCAGTACATGCAGGGACAGGATACGAAACGCAGTGTGTTCTTTATCCCTAAGGATGCATTCAGTGATGAGCTGGCGGCATGGATCCGGGAATATGGCGGCATACGTTATATGGTCATCATCCAGAGCATCGTTGTGAGCAAAAATGAGAGCAGGCTGATCAAATACCACATTACTACGAAAGACAAGCTCCGGGAAAAGAGAGACCGCCAGAGGTATCTGGGATAGTGTACGCCAGCCAGTGATGAAAGGATGGTTAAGTATATCGTATGAGCAGAAGAAAATGTTTTTTAAAATATACTCTGTTGTTCCTTGTAGTTTTTGCGGGAGCTTTTCTTGCATTCTTTATGCAGGGTAAGAGTTTTGTCTGGAAAAGTGATGGTTTCCGGCAGTACTATCCCGCCCTGCGCTATCTGATCTCTTATTACCGGGAACTGGTCTCTGGTCTGTTCAGTGGGGAGTTCACAGTTCCCATGATGGACTATACCATCGGCCAGGGAGAGGATATCATCACCACTTTTGCCAATTATGGACTGGGAGATCCCCTGGTATTTCTGGCATCTCTGCTGCCTTCTGGGGGACAGTGGACCGAATATGTCTATGGTATTCTGACCGGGCTCCGGCTGTATCTGTCGGGAGCCGCTTTTCTCGTGTACTGTGAAGGAATGAAACTACAGCGCCCTTTCAGTGTGTACGGGGCATTAGTTTACTGCTTTTGCGGTTTTGCCTTGTGGTCGGTGAAGGATCCCTTTTTTTTGAATGCCATGATCTATCTGCCGCTGATATTTCTCGGATTGGAGAAGGCAATGCGTCGCCATTCTCCTCTTATGCTGATATTCAGCGTGTTTTTTAGTATTGTCAGCGGGTATTATTTCTTTTACATGACCGTGATTGCCGGTGTGTGTTATTTTGCTGCCCGGAGCTTTATGCGCCATGGCAGGGACATAAAAGCTGTATGGAAGGAGGGGCTGCGCTGTCTTATGGTATCAGCCGGCGGTCTTCTTCTGTCAGGCGTGCTGTTTGTGCCCTGTATCTTTGGTTATCTGGAGAGCAGCCGGGGAGAGGCAAAGGTGCCGCTTTCTTCGTTGCTTTTCTATCCACTGGATTACTATAAAAACATGTTTTTACATTTTATAAGCGTAACGGAAAACGACGATGCCGGAGCAGTGGGGTATTTTTCTATGGCAGTGGTTTTACTTCTTGCCCTCGGGCTGCTTCTGCTGCGTAAGGAAAAGAAGTACCGGATGCTGAAAGTCTGTGTGGTCCTTAGCATCCTGGCAGTGGCATCGCCCTTTGCAGGATATGTCTTCAACGGTTTTGGATATATCACCAACCGTTTTATGTTTATCCCGGCTTTTTTGCTGTCTCTGGTGTTTGTTATCACAATGCCGTCCCTGCTGTGCCTGGAGCGCGGGGATAAGAAAAAGCTTATATTAGCATGTGTCTGCTATGTCATCCTCTGCTGCCTGCTGACGAGCAGGGAGGGCATCTGGCATACTGGCAGTATGATCCTGTTTTTGGGACTGACCCTGGCTGTACTCTGCCTGATCCGCAAGAAGAGATGGAGGGAGCGGGTGCTGTGGGGGGTACTTCTGCTGAATCTGATCGTGAATGGAAATCTGATGTATGGGAAAATGGGGACAGGGATGTCGGATGCCTATATGGACGCAGGAAGTGTGAAAAAGACCTATGAGAGCAAGGGGGTAAAGGCGGTCTCGGAGGATCTGGATTCCCTGGAGCGTATCGATGTGATGACCAGCCAGGGAGAGAACCCGAACTGTTCTGTGGCGGGGGTTCCCCAGGCATACAATGGCATTTCCATCTATTACAGTGTGGTCAGCTCCGGATATTCCGCTTATATGAAGTCCATGGAGAATGCATCGGATCTGATGTATACCCACCGGATGCTTGGAAATGACGGAAGAAGCATATTGGAAAATCTGGCAAACGTACATTATGTGGTGAGCGGGAATGCTTCCTCTGTTCCTTATGGCTTTTCTCTGTACCGGGATTGCGGGAAAGGGGAAAAGGTATATAAAAATGACAACAGGACCGCTATTGGCTATACCTATGATACTTATGTGCCTGAAAACGAATTTGACAGCGCCGGGGTGTTCGACCGCCAGAACACCCTTCTTACTGCTGCCGTTCTGGAAGGGGATTCCAGGCTTGAGAAAGAGGCGTCGGAGTCGGAGACTGTGAAAAAAGGGCAGATCTATAAGGAATGGACTTCCCTTCCTTTTGAAATGTCTGATGTGAAACATATGAAATGGCAGAGTGGGAAGCTGAAGGTGAAGAAAAAGAACGGAACATTTTCCATCAGCTTCCAGCGGAAAAAGGATTGTGAATATTATCTTCGCCTGTCGGGGCTGGAGCTGCAGGATCCACGCCGGAATACTGCCTGGGCGAATGTCAGTCTGGGTGATGTGTCAAAGAGCTTCCTGATCTCCGACCGGACCTATGACTTTTATTTCGGACGGAAGGATTATGTTGTGAATCTGGGAAGTCCACCGGAAGAACAAGCAGGCCGGACTGAGACAGTATCTTTCCGTATCAATGGCCCTGCTGCCTACCGCCTGGAGAATATCGAGCTGGCGGAGGTTCCCATGGAGGGGCTGGCGCGGAAGGTGGCGGAGAGAAACCAGGAGAGTCTGCGGGGTGTGGAGATCATAACTAACGGTCTGACCGGGAGCCTGAAACTTTACCAGGAAAAGATTCTCTGTCTGGCGGTGCCTTACAAAACGGGATATACCCTTCTGGTGGACGGCAGGAAAACAGAGACGGGCAGGATAAACAAGATGTATCTGGGAGCGCTGGTCCCGGAAGGAACCCATGACATAGTGCTCAGATATGTCACCCCTGGAATCCAGGCAGGTGCAATATTGACGATTATGGGCTTGATCTATACAATCTTTTTGTGTATTTTGTATAAAAAATATTGTACAAAATAGCTTCTCATGGTATAATTTTATCATTAACGTATGATATGAAACAGAAAGGAGAAATACATTGACACATCAGGAAATTGCAAAGCTGGATGAGATTCTGCAGGCGCATGATTATAACAGCACGCTTCTGATCGCTATCATGCAGGAGATCCAGAAGGAATATCATTATCTTCCGGAGGAAGCGCTGGAGTACATATCAAAGAAGCTCAAGCTCAGTGAAGCAAAAATTTATGGGGTTGCCACATTCTATGAAAATTTTTCATTAGAACCAAAGGGAAAATATGTGATTAAGATCTGTGATGGGACGGCGTGCCATGTTCGTAAATCCGTTCCGATCCTGGAAGAGTTTCGTAAAATTCTGAAAGTCAGCGAAGCGAAACCTACGACAGATGACATGATGTTTACAGTAGAGACCGTATCCTGTCTGGGGGCCTGCGGGCTGGCGCCGGTATGTACGGTGAACGACCATGTTCATCCGGCGATGACACCGGAAAAAGCAAGGGAATTGATTCAGACACTAAAGGAGCAGGAGAAGGAGGGGGAGGCAGATGAAGATTAATACAAGAGAAGAGTTGATTGCAAAGCAGGAAGAGTACAAAGCCTCCCTGAACAGCCAGAAAAAACAGATTCTGATCTGTGCCGGTACGGGCTGTGTGGCTGGGGGATCTCTTAATATTTATGATAAGATGAAAGAGATCATAGAGGCGAAGGGACTGCGCTGCGCCCTGATCCTGGAGAAAGAGCCTCATGATGAGAGTATTGGTCTGAAGAAGAGTGGATGCCATGGGTTTTGTGAGATGGGACCGCTTCTCAGAATTGAACCGATGGGTTGGCTCTACCTGAAAGTCAAGGTAGAGGATTGCGAGGAGATCATTGAAAAAAGTATCATCAATGACGAAGTGGTTGACCGTCTTGTATACAAAGACAAGACATTAAAATCCTATGTAAAACAGGAAGATATACCTTTTTATAAACAGCAGACCCGTATAGCCCTGGAGTACTGCGGAAGGATCAATGCGGAGAGCATTGCAGAGTACATAGCGCTGGGAGGATACAGTGCGGTGGCAAAAGCACTGTTTGATATGACGCCTCAGCAAATTGTTGATGAAGTAAGTGAAGCAGCCCTGAGAGGACGAGGCGGCGGCGGATTTCCGGCAGGAAGGAAGTGGCAGCAGGTTCTGGATCAGGATGTGGAAGAAAAATACATCGTATGTAACGGAGATGAAGGAGACCCGGGAGCATTTATGGACCGTTCCATGATGGAGGGTGAGCCCCACAGGGTGATCGAGGGTATGCTGATCGCTGCCATCGCTACCAATGCCCATCATGGTTACATATACGTCCGCGCCGAGTATCCTCTCGCAGTGGAGCGTCTGCAGACAGCTATCGACAAGGCGATAGATAAAGGTCTTCTCGGAAAAGATATTCTTGGATCGGGATTTGATTTTGACCTGCATATCAGCCAGGGTGCTGGAGCCTTTGTCTGTGGTGAGGGCAGTGCCTTGACGACTTCCATCGAGGGTAACCGTGGTATGCCCCGCGTGAAGCCGCCTCGTACGGTAGAACACGGATTGTTTGACAAGCCTACGGTGCTGAACAATGTAGAGACTTTCTGCAATGTGCCTCCCATCATTCTCAACGGTGCGGAGTGGTATAAGGGATATGGTCCTGAGAACAACCATGGTACAAAGGCTTTTGCCCTGACGGGAAATGTAAATAATACAGGGCTGATTGAGGTGCCGATGGGAACAACGCTGCGGGAAGTTATCTTTGATATCGGCGGCGGTGTCAAAGGCGGTGACTTTAAGGCAGTACAGATCGGCGGACCCTCCGGAGGATGCCTTTGTATCAGTGCTACCGAAGACCACCTGGATATGAAACTGGATTTTGATTCACTGAAAAAAGTGGGTGCCATGATTGGATCCGGTGGACTTGTTGTTATGAATGATAAGAGCTGTATGGTTGAAGTGGCGAGATTTTTTATGAATTTTACCCAGAATGAATCCTGTGGAAAATGTGTTCCCTGTCGTGAGGGAACCAAGAGAATGCTGGAGCTTCTGACAGATATCACAGAGGGAAGAGGAACTATGGCTCATATAGAGCTTTTGGAGAAGCTTTCAGACACGGTGTCTGCAACGGCGCTGTGTGGTCTTGGAAAGACGGCGGCTTCGCCGGTTGTCAGCACACTGAAATATTTCAGGGACGAGTACATGGCCCACGTAGTTGACAGAAAATGTCCGGCTGGCCAGTGTAAAGCGCTTACCACACTTCAGATCGATCCGGAACTGTGTAAGGGCTGTACAAAATGCGCCAGAATGTGTCCTGTGGGGGCGATCAGCGGAAAAGTTAAGGAACCACATGTCATTGATACGGCAAAATGTATCAAATGTGGTGCATGTAAGGACGGCTGCAACTTTGGGGCAGTGAAAGAAGCGTAGCTTCTTTGGAAGCATAGCTTCTAGTCTCGATTTTGGGGATGACCTTATAAGGATTCATGAAAGGAGAATTTATGTCTAAAAAATACATGGTTATAGATGGAATCCGTACGGAATTTACGGATGAAAAGAATATATTACAGGTAATCCGCAAGGCTGGCGTTCATGTACCTACCTTCTGTTATTATACAGATATGTCCATTTATGGAGCCTGCCGTATGTGCGTGGTGGAGGATGAAAGAGGAGGGATCATCGCCTCCTGTTCCACTCCTCCCAAAGATAAAATGGTGATAAAAACAAATACATCCAAGCTTCATCAGCACCGGAAGATGATCCTGGAGCTTCTTTTGGCGTCCCACTGCCGTGACTGTACGGTGTGTGAGAAGAACGGCAACTGCCGTCTTCAGATGCTGGCAGCCAGGTTCCGTCTGACCAATGTCAGATTTCCCAATACTCATCCGGATCGCTGCATCGATGACTCATCTCTTTCCATCGTGAGGGATCCAAGCAAATGTATCCTGTGCGGTGACTGTGTGAGGATGTGTAATGAGGTACAGCATGTGGGAGCCATAGATTTTGCCCACCGCGGTGCCAACATGGTAGTAAGTCCTGCTTTTGGCAGAGATATCGTAGAGACAGATTGTGTTAACTGTGGTCAGTGTGCCGCGGTCTGTCCCACCGCAGCGATTACAATCAAAAATGATCTGAGAGAGGTGTGGCAGGCACTGTATGCGCCGGACAAACGGGTGGTAGCCCAGATCGCACCGGCGGTCAGGGTAGCCATTGGTGAAGAATTTGGTCTTCCGGCAGGGAAGAACTCTGTGGGCAAGATATTTACCGCCCTACGGATGCTGGGCTTTGACACGGTATTTGATACCAGTTTCAGTGCGGATCTTACAGTAGTGGAGGAAGCCAGCGAACTGGTTTATAAGCTGGAGAATGGGGAAAAGAAATATCCTCTCGGCAATTCCATGCCGCTCTTTACCTCCTGCTGCCCGGCGTGGGTACGTTTTGTAGAGACCAAATATCCAGAGCTGCTTCCTTATGTATCTACCTGCAAGTCTCCGATGGAGATGTTTGGTGCGGTACTCAAAGAGCATTACAAGCCGGCGGATCAGGAAGCCGGAGTGGAGACGATTTCGGTAGCTGTTATGCCTTGTGTGGCGAAAAAATACGAGGCGGCGAGAGAAGAATTCAAAAGGGATAACGTACCGGATGTGGATTATGTCATAACCACTAAGGAACTGATCCTGATGATCAAAGAACTGGGAATCCAGTTTAATGAGATTGAGCCAAGCGCTCCAGACATGCCCTTTTCCATCAGTTCCGGTGCCGGTGTGATCTTTGGTGTGACCGGCGGTGTTATGGAGGCTGCCCTGCGTCATGTGGCGGAGCAGAATAACGAGGCTCTGCGGGAGATCGAGTATTCTGGAATCCGGGGGCTGGAGGGCACGAAGGTGGCCGAGGTAGAGATTGGCGGCAAGACCCTTCGAGTCGGTGTGGTAAATGGTCTTGGAAACGCGGAAAACCTGATCCAGAAACTACAGCGCGGCGAAGAAAAGCTGGATTTTGTAGAGGTTATGGCCTGTCCTTATGGATGCATCGGCGGAGCCGGGCAGCCATTCGGTTATCAGAGTGTAAAGCAGGAGCGTGCTACAGGAATGTATAAAGCTGATAAATCTGCTATTATCAAGCGTTCCATAGAAAATCCTACGCTTTTAAATATGTATGAGAATGGTATGCTGAAAGATCGTGCCCATGAGTTACTTCATGTGCATTATGGCAAATAAATATTGCAGACAGACCTCAGTGTGTGGAATGAAAGTAACCTTTCATT
>CAJUFM010000058.1 GCA_910585745.1 uncultured Eubacterium sp.
GGTGAACAAAATTGCCGCCGATAAATCCGGCTCCACCTGTTACTAATATTTTCATCTTAATCCTCCATTCCAAAGCGACAAAAGCTTATTTTTCCTTCTTTGTTGAACCCGCGATAAACAGCCCTGCCTGTTTTGTGATGCGAATATAGCCCTTCTTCTTTAGCTTTCCCTTTAAGAAGGCCTTAAATTCATCGTATTCTGTAACCAGGTATTCTCTCTGGTTTCCATGGCATGACATGATATAATCCGCCAGCAGATCGATGTCTGTCACACGGAGTTCATCGGGATATTCTCTCTTCTCCACCCGGTCAAAACAGCGGGAAAGTATCGCCTCCCCATTTTCCAGACCAAAATTTTCATAGAGCCTGACTGCTGAAAGCCGGATCTTTGGATTGAATTCCTTTACCAATTCCTCCACTTCCTGCATATGCCTCTCCCCATAGGTGGCACAGATAAAGGTTCCTCCCGGCCGTAAAGCCCTGGCGATGCCGGTGACAGCCTTCTTTATATCCCGGAGATAGAACAAAAGAAAATTCGCCACCACAATATCATAGGCAGAAGCCGTGCTCCGGATATCACAGCAGTCCATTATGTCATAGGCAAACTGCCCCGGACAGATTCCAGTCAGATTTTTTTTCGTGTCCTCCAGCATCCCTGGGGAAATATCCGTAAGAACAATCTGACATCCATCTGGGATCTTTTTCGCATTTTCTTTCCAGAGCATACCGCTGCCACACCCCAGCTCCAGCACCTTCATTCCAGACGTCAGTTTCATTTGTTCGTAGATCCACGAAAACCAGCTCTGGGGATTGCTGGAGCATCTTCTGTGCAATGTGATCCTTGCATCAATATTTTTCCCATTCTTGTATTGTTCCACCAAATCACCATCCATATTAATGATCCGGATCAATTTTGTGATTTCATCCCATTCCGGAACGTCATCCTCCGCAAACATTTCGGACACGTTCTGGATGGATTCTTCCACTGCCCTAAGATGTTCTATTTTTTTTCGTACCAGGGAGAGCTGCATCGCAAAAGACCGCTGCAGAAAATCCCTGTCACTCTCATTCAAAGAAAATTCCTGAATCTCTTCCAGGGAAAACCCCAGAAGTTTCAGGGTCAGGATCCTCTGTAACCTGGCAAATTCCTGCTTTCCATAATACCGGTAACCATTTTCGCTGATCTTTTCAGGCTGGATCAGGCCCTTTTTCTCATAATAATGAATCGTCCTCACGGTTACGTTTGCCCGCCTGGCAAACTCACCTGTGGAAAATAATTGTTCCGCCACAGCATCCCCATCCTTGCACAGAGTACTTCTTCCATCTTTTTCTCATTATAAACCACGACGTAAGGTAACAGTCAATGCCTTTTTTTGCTTTTTTTGAATTTCCTGGGCGGAATCAGGCATTTCTCTCCAAAACCGATCAGATCCTGCCGCCCTGCCCGGCACAATGCCTCTTTCACCAGTTCATAGTTTTCTGGACGTTTGTATTGGATCAGAGCGCGCTGCATCTCTTTCTCATGATGGGATCTGGGTACATAAATCTTTTTCATGGTCCGGGGATCCAGTCCCGTGTAATACATACAGGTTGAAATGGTGGCGGGAGTGGGGTAGAAATCCTGCACCTGCTCTGGTGTGTAGCCAAGATCTCTCACATATTCCGCCAGCCTTATGGCTTCCTTTAAGGTAGAACCAGGGTGGGAAGACATAAGATAGGGAACGGCATACTGCTGCTTTCCCGTGAGACGATTGACTCTGGCATATCGTTTTAAAAAAGCCTCATAGACCTGGTTTTCCGGCTTGCCCATCGCCTGGAGCACCACATCCGACACATGTTCTGGCGCCACCCGAAGCTGACCGCTGATGTGATGGCGGCACAGTTCCTTTAAAAAGGTGTCCTCTTTATCCGCCATTACATAGTCAAAACGGATTCCTGATCTCACAAACACTTTTTTTACTTTTGGAAGACTGCGGAGTTTTCGCAGAAGAGCCACATAATCTTTATGGCTCACCTGCATATTAGGACAGGGTTTCGGAAAAAGGCATTGCTTTTTCACGCAGACGCCCTTTTTCATCTGTTTCTCGCAGGAAGGCTGCCGGAAATTCCCTGTGGGGCCTCCCACATCGTGAATATATCCCTTAAAACCTTTTTCCCGCGTCATCTTCTCTGCCTCTGCCAGAATGGATCCGTGGCTTCGGGCCTGGACAATACGTCCCTGGTGAAAAGTCAGGGCACAAAAATTGCAGCCGCCAAAACATCCCCGGCAGCTGGTCAGACTGAACCGGATCTCCTGGATCGCCGGAACCCCTCCAGCTTTCTCATAAGAGGGATGATAGGTTCCCACATAGGGATAAGCATATACATCATCTAATTCCTGGGTCGTCAGCGGCGCCGCCGGCGGATTCTGTACTACCAGTATTTTCCCAGGATACCTTTCCACCAATGGTCTTGCAGTAAAAGGATCGGTATTTTCATACTGTATCATGAAGCTCTCAGCATATTTCCTCTTATCTTCGGAGATCTCTTCAAAGGAGGGAAGATACTGACTGTCATAAATATCTGCTCCCTCCCTGCTACGGTATACCGTTCCAGCCACATAAGTGATATCCTTCACATCCATACCGCTGTCCAGTGCATCCGCAATCTCCAATATACTGTGTTCCCCCATACCATAAGAGATCAGGTCTGCCCCCGAATCCAGCAGAATGGAACGTTTCAGCTTGTCCGACCAGTAGTCATAATGTGCCATCCTGCGCAGGCTTGCCTCGATGCCGCCAAGGATCACCGGCGTCTTTTTATAGGTTCGGCGGATCAGGTTGGAATATACAACCACCGCATAATCCGGGCGCTTTCCGGAAACTCCTCCCGGCGTATAGGCATCCTGCTTTCTTCTCTTCTTATTTACAGTATAATGGTTCACCATAGAATCCATATTCCCACTACTCACCAAAAAACCCAGCCTGGGTTCCCCAAGAACGGCAATGCTGGAATCATCCCGCCAATCTGGCTGGGAAATAATTCCAACCTTGTAGCCGTGGGCTTCCAGATGCCGGCTTATGATCGCCGTACCAAAGGAAGAGTGATCCACATAGGCATCCCCTGTGACATAGACGAAATCACACTGATCCCATCCTCTTTCTTCCATTTCTTTCCTGGAAACCGGCAAAAATTCTTGTTTTTGATTCTTCCTGTCCTTCGCCTCTGCCATATCTTTTTCCCCGATCCGTTTCTCTTTCCAGGGTGTGTCTGAAAACTGCTTTCTGCGTGCAGAACGTAGGAATGAATTTTCAGACACGCCCTAATCAAAAAGGCCAGACAAATCCTCATCTGACCTTTGTTATTATAGCTTGACGGCGCGAATTTGACCCCTGTTTCGCCGTCAAGCTAAGCTATTTAACTATTATTATTTACTGCAGATTTTCCACTGCTGCCCGCTCGATTGGCAGACCAGCTTTATATCTCGCTATAAATTCGTCAAAGCCTTTTACATCTGCTTCATCCGGCGACATCTCCACGCCCTCATATCCGGCGAAAACCTTCTCTGCCAGATAATTGTCCAGCGTTTCCTCTTCACCCTTGTTCTTCATGAAGGATGCCAGAAGGGCAATTCCCCAGGCTCCACCTTCTCCAGCTGTCTCCATAACAGATACCGGCGCATTCATCGCTGCCGCCATGATCTTCTGGCCCACACCTTCGGTCTTAAAGAGACCGCCATGTCCCAGGATGCGGTCCAGCTTGACCCCCTCTTCCTTTAACAGGATATCCAGGCCGACCTTCAACGCACCCAGTGATGTAAAGAGGTTCACCCGCATAAAATTCGCCAGATTAAACTTACTGTCAGGGGTTCTCACGATCATCGGACGCCCCTGCTCAAATCCCGTGATGTGCTCACCAGAAAAATAGTTGTAAGCAAGCAGTCCGCCGCCGTCAGCGTCACCTTCCAGCGCCTTATTGTAAAGGGTTCCAAACAACTGGTCCATATCCGCTTTGATGCCAAATGCCTCCGCAAATTCTTTGAATATATTAACCCAGGCATTCAGATCCGAGGTACAGTTGTTACAGTGAACCATTCCCACTGGCTCTCCAGTCGGCGTCGTCACCAGATCAATCTCCTCGTACACCTTGGACAATGCTTTCTCCAACACGATCATAGCAAATACAGAGGTTCCGGCAGACACATTTCCGGTTCTCACTGCAACACTGTTCGTAGCCGTCATGCCAGTTCCGGCATCTCCTTCTGGCGGACAGAGCGGAATTCCTGCCTGAAGATTTCCAGACACATCCAGAAGCCTGGCACCTTCTTCTGTCAGTGTTCCCGCCGCTTCTCCTGCCACGAGCACCTTCGGAAGAATATCCTCCAGTTTCCATGAAAATCCTTTGCCAGCTACCGTCTCATTAAATTTATGTATCATATCGCGGTCAAAATCTTTCGTATTGCTGTCAATAGGAAACATTCCCGATGCCTCCCCGATGCCCAACACCTTTTCTCCTGTCAGCTTCCAGTGGATATATCCGGCGAGAGTGGTCTGGAATACAATATCCTTAACATGATCCTCACCATTCAGTATCGCCTGATACAGATGGGAGATACTCCATCTCTGCGGGATGTTAAAGTTAAATAATTTAGTCAGCTTCTCCGATGCTTCCGCAGTAATGGTATTTCTCCATGTACGGAAGGGTACAAGCAGCTCACCTTTCTGGTCAAATGCCATATATCCGTGCATCATGGCACTAAAACCAATAGCCCCGATCTTTGTCAGAGTCACATCATACTGATCTTTTACTTCCTGAGCCATTTTTGTATAGCTGTCCTGAAGTCCGGTCCAGATATCTTCCAGTGTATAGGTCCAAATACCATTTTCCAGACGGTTTTCCCAGTCATGGCTTCCCGATGCGATCGGTGCGTTGTCCTCACCCACCAGCACTGCTTTGATCCGGGTAGATCCAAATTCAATCCCCAGCGCAGTTTTTCCTGCTTCAATCGCTGCTTTTGCTTCTGTTTTCGCAATTCCCATGAAATACATCCTCCTAATCTCAACAAATGACCTGGCGGTCACTGTCAGTACTATATCTTTGGGGCATACCCTGCTCCTAGTATCTTCATTTATTATAGTACATTGTGTCCTATATTACAATCCGAAAATCTACAAAATTATCTCCTGTGAAAGCAAAGCGAGTGCATAAAAATACACCATGCCTGCATTGAAATATTCTCATATATCTGGTGCTGCCGCCGAAAGCAGTATGTCAAGTTCAGTGTGAAATTATCTCATCCAGAAAACGGGACGGATCTACATCCTTCTGAAACCGCCGATGGCTGCAGGAAATAAGAAGATGATCCCTCGCTCTGGTCATCGCCACATACATTAGGCGCCGCTCCTCCTCAACATGTCCCCCATCGACGGCCTTCTGGTATGGCACGATCCCTTCATTCACATCGGGGATGAAAACCACATCAAATTCCAGTCCTTTGGAACCATGCATAGTCATAAGTGATACCCCATGTCTTTCTTCCTCCGGCTCAGATCTTCCGCCAGACCGCTTTTGGCGCTCTTCCAGCTGCCGCCCATATTCCTCAATATGGGCAAACCACTCCTCTACTGTCTCATAACCAGCAGCATCCTCTTTGAGTTCATCCAGGATCTCTTCCCAATCTTTGGGATTTACTCCCCGCTCCACCGCATATTCACTGAGGAATTCCTGATATCCTACACTGTGATACAGATAATCTATAGCACTGTAGGGCGTCATCTGCTTCATGGCAAACAGGTCGTTTTGGAGCGTATTGATGCGCTCACACATATAGGGTTTGTCACGGTAATATTCATACAGGCCCGCAAAAGAAATGGATTCGTTATCAAATGCTGCCCGGCTCAGATATCGTCTTGGGCGGTTGGCAATCTTTAAAAATGCCCCTCTGGAACGGTCTCCTTGTGCCAGCTGCAGATAGGTAATGACGTCCTTTGCCACCCAGTGCTCAAACAGATTCTGCACACTATCTTTCATAATAAAAGGTATGTTGTATTCCATAAATTTCCTGGAAAATACATTCATTTGTCTGGCAGTGCGAAACAAAACTGCAATCTCATCTACTTCCGTTCCTGACCGGATGTATTTCTGGATCTTCTCCGTTATCCCCTGTGTCTGGGCTGTCATATCGGGGTAGCGGGTGACGTGTACCCGGTCTCCCTTCCCCTTATGTGCTTTTAATTTTTTAGTATAACGCTTTTGGTTGTTAGCGATCAGCGTAGAAGCCGCTGTCAAAATCTGACTGGTACAACGGTAGTTTCCACCCACAGTCACCTTCTTTAACTCTTTAAATTCTTTGGGAAAGGCAAGCATGATATCCGGCCTCGCTCCCCGGAAACCATAAATTGACTGGTCGTCATCTCCTACAATAAAAAGATTGTTTTCCGGCATTGCCAACAGCTTGATATTGGCATACTGGAGCCGGTTGATATCCTGGAATTCGTCAACCAGTATGTAGCGGAACCGTTTCTGCCAGTTCTGTAGTATGTCGGATCTCGCCTGAAACAGCTCGTAGGTATACATCACCATATCATCAAAATCCAGACAATGGTTTTTCTGCACCCGGCTCTGGTATCCACAGTAAATCTGCCGAAAAATCTCTTCAGGGCAGAGGGCGGAATAATAGTGTTCAATATCCGTCCCCTCTCCCTTGATCCGGCTGATCTCCTTCTCAATTTCCTCCAAGAACTCTTTTTTATCCTCGATATCATCATACTCTGTCTCCAGAAGCGCCTCTTCCATGAAACGATACTTCAGCCTCGGAGAAAGTATATCCTTTGCTGTATAACCGTAGGCGGCTTTCAGTACTTGAAAAAACAGGGAATGAAAGGTCCCAAAGCGCACAGGCAGATGTCTGCCCCCGGTGGTTTTTTCAAACCGTTCCCGCATCTCCAGGGATGCAGCCTTTGAAAATGTCACCACCAGGATCTGTGCGGGATTCACCCCCTGTTTTTCGATCAGATATTTTACCCGGTGAGTGATCACCGTAGTCTTTCCCGCCCCCGGGCCGGCGAGGACCATCATAGGGCCGTCACCGTGCTCCACCGCTTTTTTCTGTTCCTCACTGAGCTCCATTCAGTAATTCTATTCCCTTCCGGATTCTCCGAAGAGATTCATCCTTCCCAATAATTTCCATTATCTCATAGGCGCCCCCTGGCGTCATCTGCTTCCCAGACACAGCGGTACGCAGCGGCCACAATGCCTGTCCGTTTTTACAGCCTTTTTCCGCCACATAATCCATCGCCACTTTCTCAATGGCAGAAATAGAATAGTCCTCCAATTCTTCATACAATGGCAGAAGCTCTTTTAAAACTTCCAATGAATTCTCAGAATTGGTCTTCATCTTCTTATGAGTATACATGGCGGTATCATACTCCGGAAGCTCTTCAAAAAAGTCAATCTTCTCTGTTATATCCGGGAACACTTCAATCCTTGTCTTAACCAGATCTGCAATCTTTTTCAGGTCCAGATCCTTCTTCACAGTTTCCCGGATAACAGGAAGAGCATATCTATAATAGGCTTCATTTTCCATGGCTTTAATGTATTCGCCATTCATCCAGCGGAGTTTCACCATATCAAATACCGCCGGAGATTTACTGATCCGGGTATAATCAAAGGAATCGATCAACTCCTGAAGGCTGAATATCTCCCGGTCATCCGATGGGCTCCACCCCAGCAGTGCCACAAAGTTCACGATGGCCTCCGGCAGAAATCCCAGTTCCGTTAAATCTTCAAAGGAAGAGGCACCGTTCCTTTTGGATAGTTTTTTATGGTCTTCGTCTGTAATGGTGGGGCAGTGTACATAAACCGGAATGTCCCAGCCGAATGCCTTGTAAAGACGGTTGTACTTCGGTGCACTAGACAGGTACTCATTGCCACGGACCACATGGGTGATCTCCATAAGGTGATCATCTACCACATTAGCAAAATTATAGGTAGGATATCCGTCTGCCTTGATCAGTACCATATCATCCAGCTCTTCATTGGGAGCCGTTATTTTTCCATAGATCACATCATCAAAGGTGGTCTCTCCCTCTACCGGATTGTTCTGGCGGATTACATAGGGCTCACCGGCCGCAAGCCGTTTTTCAACCTCTTCCTGGGAAAGGGACAGACATTGCTTGTCATATTTGACCGCCGACTCTCCCCGTTCCTCTGCCTCTTTGTGAAGCTGGTCAAGACGGTCTTTTGTACAGAAGCAGTAATATGCCTCTCCCTTTTCCACAAGTTCTTTGGCATATTTCAGGTACATTCCTGTCTCCATCCGTTCACTCTGGACATAGGGACCAAAACCGCCGTCTTTATCTGGTCCTTCATCGTGTTCCAGCCCGGCTTCTTTCATAGTCTTATATATCAATTCCAATGCCCCTTCTACAAATCGTTCCTGATCGGTATCCTCGATCCGCAGAAGAAAATCTCCCCCTTCATGCTTTGCAATAAGATATGCATAGAGTGCTGTTCTCAAATTTCCAACATGCATACGCCCCGTTGGACTTGGCGCAAATCTGGTTCTGATCTTTTTCATTTTTTCCTCATTTCCGCAGGGAACTATCGTTCCATGGCTCTTTTAAGTATAATAGTTTTTTGAAGGGCATTGCACAGGCACATACCCAACATGTATATACATCTTAAATATGATGATTTACGGATTTATTATAAATTGTGACATAAGATTTGTAAAGGTATTTTATGGCAGCCGGCCATAAAATAATTGTTGAAATTCTTCATCATTTCTAATCATTTTAAAACTGTGCCAGTCTCCCAATATTTTTTCACTTCGAGTTCTGCCTCATTTACTGGCAGCTCAAAATTAGCAACCACCCTGCTAATGGTATCCGCAATAGATACACCAAATTCGTGGCAGGTTTCTACCAGCACACAGATACCATGTGACATTTCCTCACGTCTGCCCTTCTCTATACCACTCTCTTCCAGCATATCCAGCATAATGCACATATTGATCTCCTCGCTCTCTTTTCCATTTTCCTGCAGCCTCTCTGCAATTTTCACGTATCGGCTGTCATTCGTAAAGGCATGCATCAAATCCAGGTATTCCATAGGATGAGCTACCTTTCTCCTTTTATCTCCCATGTATTCTTTCAGCTTTTGTCTTTCTTTGTTGCGGACATATGCCAGATAATCTACAATATGGCGAAAGTCACTCTGGTACTTATTGCGGGTCTCTTCATCTTGCGCTGCCAGATGAACGATCCGGATAGGATGGTCTGCGATCAATGGTTCTAATCTTTTTCTCCATTCTTCAGGTATGTCTAACAAATCGACGAGTGACCTAGTACAACGGAAATTAAGTAATTGGCAGTTTGACTTGCCTATTTTCCCGATAGCGCGACTCCCCAAGCCTCGACGTAGCCACCGCTACGCCTACGTTTGTGAAGCCGCACTCTCAGAAAAATATTCTGCGTCAAACTATCCAAAACTTAATTTTCGTTGTACTGGGAGCCTCCCAGTCATCTGTCCCATAATATAACACCAGACTGATCACCGGTTTCAGCTTTTGGCTGTCCCCCAGCAGAAGTTTACTTGCTTGTATAGTTATGTTATCACAAGGCAAAAATAAAATCAAGTGTTGTTTATACGCCAAAACTGTCGTTTGTACGTATAAACCGGGGATTCATCCAACTTCACTAATCCCTCCGAACCTCCAGCTCCACCGGGCAGTGATCCGATCCCATTACCATCTTATGGATCTTAACATCCACCAGCTTGTCTTTTACCCGCTCCGAGGCAAGAAAATAATCGATGCGCCATCCGGCATCCTTTTCTCTCGCCCGGAACCGGTAACTCCACCAGGTGTAGGCGCCTTCCAGTTCCGGATGAAAATAGCGGAATGCATCCACAAAACCCGTTGCCAGAAGCTCCGTGAATTTCCCTCTCTCCTCATCTGAAAATCCAGCGTTTCCACGATTATTCTTCGGATTTTTCAGATCGATCTCCTGGTGTGCCACATTCAGGTCCCCGCAGAAAATAACCGGCTTCTTCTGATCCAGCCCACAGATATAGTTTCGGAAATCATCTTCCCATTTCATACGGTAATCAATACGTTTCAACTCGCTCTGGGCATTGGGAATATAACCATTGATCAGATAAAAATCTTCAAATTCTAATGTGATCAGCCTGCCTTCATGATCGTGCTCGTCAATCCCCATGCCGTACATCACCTGAAGCGGCTCTTCTTTCGTGAATACCGCCGTCCCCGAATATCCTTTTTTGTCCGCATAGTTCCAGTATTGGTGATACCCTTCCAGTTCCAGTTCGATCTGCCCGCTCTGCAGCTTTGTCTCCTGAACGCAGAAAATATCTGCCTGCACTTCTTTAAAGAAATCTATAAATCCTTTTGTCACACAGGCACGCAACCCATTGACATTCCATGATATAATTTTCATTTTTTTGCCCTCATTTTTCATTTTTTCCCTCTATGATCTGCTTCAGATAAAAGCGGAATGCCGTCGGCAGTGCATAGTTTTGCGACAGCTCTTCCCTGGAGACAAAGATCACACTGGGGGGAAGCTTCTGCCTCTCAAATGCCCTTTCCAGCTTCACGTAAAATCCCTTCATATGCCATTCCACATGGGAAAAAATATGTTTTGCCGTCCCCATGGAGCTAACTCTGGCATTTAATATGCCCTGCTTTTCCAACAGTTCCCTGACCCCTTTCAAGGTGAGCTTTTCCGGAACCGCCGGGAACTCATACAAGCCTGCCAGAAGTCCGCTCTGGGGCCGCCTCTGGATCCCGATATAGCCATCCAGCTCATAAATCAGCAGTGTCCTGTGTTCCATCCTTCTTGGCTTCTTCTCCGTTTTTTTCGGATATTCCTCCTGACAGCCCGCCGCCCTTGCCTGACAGCTGTCCATCAGCGGGCATTTTTCGCAGAGCGGCGCGCCATTAGGGATGCAGACCACCTCGCCAAGTTCCATAACAGCCTGGTTAAAATCGCCTGGCCTCTCCGGCATCACATCAAGAAGCATATGTTCCACCCGACGCCTCACCGACATTTTACTAATATCATCACCACACTGGAGATAGCGCATCATCACCCGGAGCACATTGCCATCTACTGCCGGCGCCTTGATGCCATAAGAAATAGAGGCGATAGCACCTGCCGTATAGGGACCGATCCCCGGCAGCGTCATAAGCGCCTCATAATCTGCCGGCAGCCTGCCATCATATTGTTCCACCAGGATCTGGGCTGTCCTCTTTAGGTTTCTCGCCCGGTTGTAATATCCAAGCCCTTCCCAGAGCTTCATCAGCCGTTCCTCCGGAACCTGTGCCAGGCTCTGGATATCCGGCAGCTCTTCGGTAAAACGGATAAAATATCCCGTCGCCGCCTCGATGCGTGTCTGCTGGAGCATGATCTCCGAGATCCACGTATAATAGGGATTCATCCGGTCTCTCCAGATCATTTCACGCTTATTTCTGTCATACCAGTCAAGAAGAGGAATGGAAAAATGTTCTGTGTCTACAATGCTCATTGTTATTCTCCCCAAAACACGGCACAATTTGTGCCGGCTATCCTTTTATTTCAGTCAATAATAATGCCAACTGCTGTATAGTTTAACATAATTTATGCATCCCAAGTTGCGAAGCAACTTGCTTATAAGTCCGTCAGGACTTATTTTAACATATTCTTATAAACTTAACAATCACCAGCAAGTGGTAATCTTCCAAACAGCACAGTTATCCGCAGCTCCTAAGAATCATCGAAGCGGTTTCTTTTGCTCTGCAAATTGGGAATCTGCCAATCAAAATAAAATCATGACGGGCGTCCCTAAAGTCATAAAGCGGCTTACGGGATTACCCTCTCTCTTTCTGTTAATAAATAGAGAATGGTATTTCCTTTTTGCACCATTGGAACTTTTCTTTTTCCACAAATTGTGCTAAAATGTTTTATGAAATATAATTTACAATACGAGCGCCATGCTGGTATTCTCACTCGTAAGCAGATAACTTTGTTCCGACGGGCTCTTCAAGATCTCTCGTGCGGTTTTTCACGGTAAAATGCTTAGAAATGAGGATTATTATGGAATTTTTAGTTGATTTCTTTTTTGATTTTATATTTGATTTTGTATTTGAAGGCGGTATTGAAATTTCCAAAAACAGGAAAATCAGTAAATGGATCCGGTATCCTGTAATTGCAGTTATGTCATTGTTTATAATATCAGTGATCACATTATTGGGATTTCTTGGTACGAAAATAATATCAGGCAGGGAGTCCTATTCCATTTGCGTTGGTTTAATTTTGATCGCCTTTGATATTGTTCTTATCCTATTTGGAACGAAACGCATCATAAAAGAACTAAAATCAAGAAAATCTAAAAAGTAAATTTATTTCTGCAAAAGAAATGGAGGATAACCATGGCATTTTTCAAGAAGTTTTTACAGGAATTTAAAGAATTTGCCCTCCGTGGCAATGTTATGGATCTGGCGATAGGTGTTATCATTGGTGCCGCCTTTCAGGCGATCATCAATTCCCTGGTAAATGATGTTCTTTCCCCGCTGATCGGTTTAGTGGCACAGACGGATCTGAGCTATCTTGTTCTCACGCTAAACGGCGTGGATATAAAATACGGCGCCTTCCTTACTGCAGTGATCAATTTCATCATCATGGTATTTGTGATCTTCTTACTGGTAAAAGGAATGAATGCCCTGGGAAGCCTGGGGAAAAAGAAAGAAGAACCAGCGGCGCCAGCCACAAAAAAATGTATTTACTGTTTCAGTGAGATCGACATCAACGCCACAAGATGCCCCCACTGTACTTCTGAGTTTATACTAGAAGAATCTATAGAAGAGGCCCAAAATGAAAAACTATAAATATGGAATTCAAAAAGGAATTCCCATCTTTTTAGGATATCTGCCCGTCTCCTTTACCTTTGGATTCATGGCAGTGTCCGGCGGCCTTCCGGTGTGGCTGGCCGTTTTTATTTCCGTGACAAATCTGACCTCCGCGGGACAGTTTGCCGGAACCAACCTGATCTTTGCCCAGGCAGGGTATCTGGAGATCGCTCTGACTACTTTCGTGATCAACCTGCGCTACTCCCTGATGTCCCTGTCCCTTTCCCAGAAAATAGACCACAGGACTCCTATTTGGAAACGCCTCATCTTTTCCTTCGGGATCACCGATGAGACTTTCGTCGTAGCTTCCATGGAAAATGGAACGCTGTCCGCCGGCTATCTTCTGGGCCTTATGACCCTGCCTTTTGTGGGCTGGTCCCTGGGCACCTTCCTGGGAGGCTCTGTCTCCACCCTGCTTCCCCTGTCCCTGCAGAACGCCATGGGAATCGGTCTGTATGCAATGTTTATTGCCCTGATCGTCCCGGCATCCCGCGAGAAAAAGGAAGTCTTTCTGGTGGTTCTGATGGCAGTCCTCTTCGCCTGCCTGCTCAAATACACCCCGGTCCTAAGACAGATTTCCTCCGGTTTCCGTGTCATCATTGCCACGATATTAGCCGCAGGCATCGGCGCGTTTTTATTTCCTAAAGAAGAGGAGGAGGAAAACTCATGAGTCTCAAATACTGCCTCACCGCCATACTGATCATGGCTCTCGTTACCTACCTGCCGAGAGTACTGCCCATTACAATATTCCGGGGACGCATCCGTTCCCGCTATATCCGGACCTTTCTGGACTACACTCCCTATGCGGTGCTGGGGGCGCTGACCTTTCCAGAGATCTTTTATTCCACAGGAAATGTCCTGTCTGCTGTGGCTGGTACTTCCGTTGCCTTAATCTTAGCCTACTTTAAAAGAGGGCTGGTCATCGTGGCACTGGCGGCAATACTTGCCGTATATATGGTCCAGCTCATATAGCATCCCGGCGCTGGATCACCTTAACCGATGCAAAAATACATCCGGCAAAGATCAGCAGTGCTGCGGCAGCCATGGAGATCAGATAGATCAACTTATTATGAATGAAAAAGTCTTCCAGCCAATGAAGACTGCCCTCTTTGCCCTTTTCTCCAATATAATTGATCAGAAAGAAAAAGATAAAACCCGGCAGCATTCTCAGGATGTTCATCCACTGGGTATTTTTTCCCCTGCCCGCAATATACAGGATAAGAAACTGCACAGAACCTACAATGAGGCTCAAAGCAACTGCCACAACACTAAAATACATATCGAAATAGGTGACATGAAACCCTTTGATCCAGCCCACTGCCATCACGACACCAATACCGTATGCCACGGCTGCCAGCAAAATTGTCCCCAGACACATATAACGCCCCACAACCCGTTCCCTGTCACTGCCGGGAAGCATCTGAATAAAGGAAGACATATTTCTGTTTTCCAGGCAGTAAGGCGTCGTAGAGACGATGAGCACCCCAAAACAAAGATAAGAGATGGTAAATATCATATCCTGGGAAGCTTTGGAATATATGGACATAAAGACCACGAATACGGGAAAAGCTATCATTACTACTTTTTGATACTTATAAAATAAAAAATCTGTCTTCATAAATTTAACCCAGTTCATACCATCTCCGCCTTTCTTCTATTTGCCTCTTTTTGAAATGCCACAATGATCTGATTCACTGTTGCTTTCTCTACCAGTATCTCTTTTGGCAGCCCCGCCGCCTCATCCACCGGAAGCACTCCATAAAACCCAAATTCCGATTCAGAAAAACCGATCACTGCCTTTTCCTTTACCCTCTTTGCATCTTCTCTTCCGCCTTTTACCACCACATAGTTTTCCAACAGATCATCCTTCGCCTCACAGAATACTTTTTTCCCATTTTCGATATAGAAGATATAATCTGCGATCTGCTCCAGGTCCTCCATGATGTGAGTGGAAAACAAAACACTGTGTTCTCCGTCTTCAATATAGTTCTGCAGTATTTCCATGATCTCTTCCCTGGTCACCGGGTCCAGCCCGCTGGTGGCCTCATCCAGAAGAAGGACCCTGGTCTTGCGGGATAATATCCCAGCGAACATCAGCTTGATCTTCATTCCCCTGGAAAAATCACCAATTTTCTTATTCTCTGGAAGCTCCCAGCGTTTTATGCATTCATCAAAATGTCTGCTGTCAAAATCCTTATAAAAAGACTTCATAATCCCCCGCACATCCTTTATGCGGAACTCCGGATAATAATAGGATTCATCCCCGATATAACCTATGCTCTCTTTTACTGCTGCCGGATCCTCCTTCATGGACACTCCGTCCACCAGCACGCCTCCCTCCGTCAGCTTATAAAGCCCCGTGATCAGATTGATACTAGTGGTCTTCCCCGCTCCGTTCTGCCCCACATACCCCATGATATACCCTTTGGGCAGCGAAAAACAGATGTCCTGCAGAGAAAAATCATTAAAATGTTTACTCATATGGTTCACTTCAATCGCATTCATACTATAAATGTTCCTCCACATATCTTATAATTTCTTCCTCCGACATTTCCAGATACTTTGCATTCACCTTCATAACTTCAAAGGCTTCCTCCATACGTTTCTGGTACTGTTCCCTGACAACGGAATTATTTTTGCCGAGAACGATACTTCCCTTTCCCTGTCTGGAGACAATATACCCTTCACTCTCCAGCTCATTGTATGCCCTAGTAGTAGTGATCACACTGATACCAAGCTCCTTTGCCAGTTTCCGGATGGAGGGCAGAACCTCTCCCTCAGGGATCGCCCCAGAAAGGATCTGCTCCTGGATCTGGTCAAAAATCTGCCGGTATATAGGCAGTTCTGACTCATTTGATAAAATAATGTTCATATTTTTCTCTTTCCTTTTTGTTATACTGTATATACTGTATATATCTTATTATATACACTTAAGCCAGATTGTCAATTGTTTTTTGTCCTTTCGGTTAAAAAATTCTTGTGGTTTTCGGTTTTTGCGTTATAATATATAGTTAGAGATAAAGAACAAGGAGGAAACAACTTATGCCTAAAAGAACTGATATTCACAAGGTGCTCATTATCGGCTCCGGTCCGATCATCATTGGGCAGGCATGTGAATTCGACTATTCCGGAACTCAAGCATGTAAGGCACTGAAAAAACTAGGATATGAAATCGTATTGGTAAATTCCAATCCGGCTACGATCATGACTGATCCAGAGACAGCAGATGTTACATATATCGAACCGCTGAACGTAGACCGACTGGAGCAGATCATCGCAAAGGAACGCCCAGACGCCCTGCTTCCCAATCTGGGAGGACAATCTGGACTGAACCTGTGTGCTGAATTAAATAAGAAGGGTATTCTTGACAAATATAATGTTAAAGTCATTGGTGTTCAGGTGGATGCCATTGAGCGCGGGGAAGACCGCATTGAATTTAAGAAGACCATGGACAAGCTCGGGATCGAGATGGCCCGCAGTGAGGTTGCCTACAGCGTGGACGAGGCACTCTCCATCGCTGACAAGCTGGGATACCCGGTAGTGCTCCGTCCCGCTTATACAATGGGAGGCGCCGGAGGCGGTCTTGTCTATAATAAAGAAGAATTAAAAACTGTCTGTGCCCGTGGCCTGCAGGCAAGCCTTGTAGGACAGGTTCTTGTAGAAGAGTCCATTCTAGGCTGGGAAGAACTGGAACTTGAAGTTGTCCGGGATGCAGAGAACAATATTATCACAGTCTGCTTTATCGAAAATATTGATCCTCTTGGTGTTCATACCGGAGATTCCTTCTGTTCAGCGCCGATGCTGACCATCTCTGAGGAATGTCAGAAACGGCTTCAGGAACAAGCATATAAAATAGTAGAATCTGTACAGGTCATCGGCGGAACCAATGTGCAGTTTGCCCATGATCCTGTATCTGACCGTATCATTGTTATCGAAATCAATCCCCGTACCTCCCGTTCTTCTGCCCTTGCTTCCAAGGCAACCGGTTTTCCTATCGCCCTTGTATCAGCGATGCTGGCATCCGGGCTGACACTGAAGGACATCCCCTGTGGCAAATACGGTACTTTGGACAAATATGTTCCCGACGGCGATTATGTCGTGATCAAATTTGCCCGCTGGGCATTTGAAAAATTCAAAGGCGTGGAGGACAAGCTGGGAACACAGATGCGTGCAGTAGGAGAAGTTATGAGTATCGGCAAGACCTACAAAGAGGCTTTCCAAAAAGCCATCCGAAGCCTGGAAACGGGACGTTATGGTCTCGGACATGCCAAGAATTTTGACACCATGACCAAGGAACAGCTGCTGCAGCTACTGATCACCCCTTCCAGTGAGCGCCATTTTATCATGTATGAGGCACTCCGCAAGGGAGCTTCTGTGGATGAGATCTTTGAGATCACAAAAGTAAAGACCTACTTTATCGAGCAAATGAAAGAACTTGTGGAAGAGGAAGAAGAACTTCTGAAATCCAAAGGAAAACTGCCATCAGATGACCTGCTGATCAAGGCAAAAAAAGATGGTTTTTCGGATAAATATTTGAGCCAGCTGCTGGAGATCCCAGAAGAGGATATCCGCAGCCACCGCATCGAGCTGGGTGTGGAAGAGGCCTGGGAAGGGGTTCATGTAAGCGGTACGGAAAACAGTGCTTATTACTACTCCACCTACAACGCACCAGACAAAAATCCGGTAAACACAGACAAACAGAAGATCATGATCCTGGGCGGCGGCCCTAACCGGATCGGCCAGGGTATCGAATTTGATTACTGTTGTGTCCATGCAGCTATCGCCCTGAAAAAACTCGGTTTTGAAACGATCATTGTCAACTGTAATCCCGAAACGGTGTCCACAGACTATGACACTTCCGATAAACTGTATTTTGAGCCTCTGACACTGGAAGATGTGCTTTCTATCTATAAGAAGGAGAAACCACTGGGTGTCATCGCTCAGTTTGGCGGTCAGACTCCTCTGAACCTCGCCGCAGAGCTGGAGAAAAATGGCGTCCGTATCCTTGGAACCTCTCCTTCCGTCATTGATCTGGCAGAAGACCGTGATCTGTTCCGTGATATGATGGATAAACTGGAGATCCCGATGCCAGAGTCCGGCATGGCCACCACTGTGGACGAAGCGATCTCCATCGCGGAAAAAATCGGTTATCCGGTTATGGTACGCCCTTCCTATGTACTTGGCGGCCGGGGCATGGAAGTGGTATATGATAATGAGAGCATGACAGAATACATGAAAGCAGCGGTAGGCGTTACACCGGATCGTCCGATCCTTATTGACCGCTTTTTAAATCATGCCCTGGAGTGTGAAGCGGATGCCATCAGCGACGGTATAAATGCCTTCGTCCCTGCTGTTATGGAACACATCGAACTAGCAGGCGTACATTCCGGAGATTCTGCCTGCATTATTCCATCCGTCCATATTACGCCGGAAAACGTAGAAACGATCAAGGAATATACAAGAAAGATCGCTGAGGAAATGCATGTCAAAGGTCTTATGAATATGCAGTACGCCATCGAGAACGGAAAGGTTTATGTGCTGGAGGCAAATCCGAGAGCTTCCCGTACCGTGCCTCTCGTATCCAAGGTTTGCAACATCCGCATGGTTCCTCTGGCTACAGAGATCATCACGGCAGAACTGACAGGACGTCCTTCACCAGTTCCGGAATTAAAAGAGCAGAACATTCCGAACTACGGTGTGAAGGAAGCCGCATTCCCATTCAATATGTTCCAGGAAGTGGATCCGGTTCTCGGACCAGAAATGCGCTCCACAGGCGAAGTTCTCGGTCTGTCCCGTTCCTACGGCGAAGCATTCTTCAAGGCCCAGGAAGCAGTACAGTCCAAACTTCCTCTGGAAGGCACTGTCTTGATCTCCGTCAATGCCAAAGACCGTCCGGAAGTGACGGAGATAGCCCGAAGCCTCTCCGAGGATGGCTTCAAGATCATCGCCACAGGAAGTACCTATGACCTGATCTCCTCCTCCGGCATTCCTGCAGAAAAGGTGAAAAAGCTCTATGAGGGACGTCCGAACATTCTGGATATGATCACCAACGGAAATATCCAGCTGATCATTAACTCACCGGTGGGCAAGGAAAGCGTACATGACGACAGCTATCTGCGAAAGGCAGCCATCAAAGCAAAGATTCCTTATATGACGACCATTGCAGCTGCCAAAGCCACCGCTGACGGTATCCACTATGTGAAGACACATGAAAGAAGTGAAGTGAAATCACTGCAGACACTGCACAGTGAGATCACGGATAAATAAGTTCAAATGATATTAGCCAGGCGGCGCGGATCCGAACCTGCCAAGCTAAGATAAAATAAGAACCCAGCGGGGAATTTCAAGAATGTTTGTTGAAATCCCCGCTGGGTTTATGTTTATTACTGCTCTCACTCACCTTTTTCAAATGCGTCTTGTATGTACTTTTTTAATATGATATTGGAGTAAATATAATAATCCTTTTCTTCTTCATTCAGCACATTATCGCAAAACAACTCTTCAAGTCGGCTCTGTGTCTCATATAAATGCTGAATCTTCCAAAACAGATCTGTTCTTCTTATATCAAAATGAAGGCTTTGGCACATGTACTTTCCCAATTTTGTTTTTCCCTGTATAAATCCATGATCATTCCGCTCCAGGTGCTGATCAAACTCCTCCGTCGCCGGATCAACAAAACCGATATAACCATCATTAGGCACATTCTTATCTTTTGTAGGCCACTTTTTAGACTTCGTTCGATTACATTTAGGACAGGCAAGAACCAGATTATTATATTTTTGGGTAAGCTCTGGTGCAAGACTTTGAGGCACAAAGTGATCGATATGAAATCTCTGATGCATGATTTCTCCACTTTTCCCACAATAACCGCACATCCAATAAAAATCTTCCAATAAATATTCTCTGGCTTCCTGATATCCGTTTAATTCTCCAACATTTGTTCTCCGCCGAACCGTCTTATTACCGTGTACTCTCAATATTTCCTCCTACTGATCATATTTTTTTACAATACGATCTCCAATTGCAAGCAACGCATCTAATTTTTCTTCAAAATCATTTGTTAGAACCTTTTCTGGAAGCTTCTCAATCATACCATAAGAAGACAACACCTGATATAGCCTGAGATATTCCTTTTCTTCTGACAGTGAAAGATTCCCCTCTTTCTTTTTTTCATGTAATAACAGATACTGCTCTTTCTTCTCTTCGCTACGCTTTTTGAACACATCAGCACTCTGTTTCAGAATATCAACAAACTCTGCCAGTTTTTCAAGCTTTACAGGATCATCTCCCTCGGTATCAAATATTGTCTTAGAATATCTATTTCGCCGCGTCACAAGACCATCATTGATCTGATCCTGTTCCACCGCTGTCAAAATAAAACACTCCAGATCCCTCATCTGATCATTGATATAATTAATAAGTGTAGAACCATTAAAACCAAAAGATCCCGCCATCTTGTAATCTACTAAGAGTACTGCAATCCGTTCCTCATATATTTTATCCAAAAACTCTTCTTTGGTATTACAATTTTCCAATAGAATGAGATCCACATCTGCATATCTACGTTTAAGTTTTTTCCTGTAATTCTCATACTGGGTTGGCTGGTCATCAATATACCCTATCCTATACATATTTTCCTCCAAAACTTACAATTACTTTAAAACCTTTGCTTATTATTTTATTTTTTGATAAATCTATATCTCCATTATACTCCAGTATGGTTCGATTTACAATCCACATTCCCATCCCTGTCCCATCCTCATCTTTATCACTGGGAATTCCTCTATCACTTTCAAAAGCCTCCAGAATCAGCTCCGGCCGCTTTTTATACTTAGGCGTCAGTCCCCACCCCGTATCTTCATAATAAAGAATGAATCCCTCTTCTCTTTTTTCAATCGTTACTTTGATCTCTTTTTTATCCAGCACCTCTT
>CAJUFM010000059.1 GCA_910585745.1 uncultured Eubacterium sp.
GGAGCGAAAAACACGAAGTGTTTTTTATAGGGCTGCGGTTTTCAGCCAGCCCTTTGCTGCGGTTTTCAGCCAGCCCTTTTTTGTATCTCCCCAGTATACTAAATCTCTTCTTCTGTCTCTGTCTTCCGGGAGAACAAGAGCAGAAGAATGAGGAGCAGGCCAATAATTAAAATGAAGGTTTTGTATTTGTCGAAGTAGTGAAAAAAGATATCCCGGTAATTATAAAAATAGTAACCCAGGCAGATGAGCAGTGTATTCCATATAGTGATGCCGATGGAAGAAAAGATCACATATGCGGGATAACTCTGTCCGCAGGCACCGGCAACGAAGGCGATATAAGTCCGGCAGATGGGGATGACTCTCCCTACACAGACGGCCAGTCTGCCCCGGTCGCCAAAAGTGCGGTAGGATGCCAGGATTGGCTTTTTGCTGGAAGGAAACCGGGTCATGATCTTTTCCAGCAGGGGAGAACCGCCGTAGCGGCCAATGGCGTAGGTAAGACTGGTGCCCGCCAGACCGGCAGCACTGCTATAGAGGATAAGAAGGGGAAGGGATAGACCGATCCCCGCCCCAAAGGCGCCGGCAAAGGGAAGGACGAGTTCGCTGGAGATGGGAAAACAGGCGTATTCCAATGCGATTAAAAGGATAATTGCTGGTGTGCCATAGGATTCGATCCATTGTAACAGCTGATCCATAATACCTCATTCTGCGCACAGGGAAGGCGTGCGCGTAATTACATCGTTATTAATATATATGGAGGCAGATGGATAAAAATGCCAGTGGTTTCCGAAGAAATAAAGGTGCTTGCGTTGACGAAGTGAAATTAACTTGGTATAATAAATTTCAAAAGTTTTCAAAAGAGGAGGTAGAGCAGGATGCGATGGAAACTGGTTTTCGCTATTGTGACCATATGTCTCACTCTGGGACTATGTGTTATCTCAATGGACGCAGAGGCAGCTTCACCTTATCAGATAAAGATCAATAAACAAAAAAATACAGTGACGGTTTACCAGTATGAAGATGGAAGCTATGAGCCCTACAAAGCATTTGTGTGTTCCGCGGGAAAAGCGACTCCCCTTGGGAGCTTCCGCATTTATCAGAAACACCGCTGGCGGGCATTGGTAGGGAATACATATGGTCAGTACTGCACCCGCTTTAAAGGACCGATCCTGTTTCACTCTGTGCCATATCAAAAACCCAATCCGGCGGCGATGCCAAATGTGGAGTACAACAAACTGGGCACCACGGCGTCTCATGGCTGTATTCGTCTGAGTGTGCAGGATGCCAAGTGGATCTACGACCACTGTGGCTGGGGGACTCCGGTCATTGTGTATCGTTCTAAAAACCCCGGTCCTCTTGGAAAGCCTGAGAGGATCAAACTGCCAAAAGGTGTAGGGTACGATCCGACAGACCGCTGGAGCCGCGGAAATCCGTACATCAAAAAGAAACCGGTGATACTGGGAGCAAAGGACCAAACCATTGTCTATGAGGATTCTGCCTATGATGTTTTAAAAGGAGTTCGCGCGAAAAATACGACAGGATTCAGGATTGATAAAAAAATCCGCGTTTCAGTCCGTTACAGGAAGAGCCGCGGTGATCAATATAAAAAAGCAAAAAAGGTTGATATCCAAAAACCGGGCTGGTACCGGATCACCTATCAGGTGGTGGATGAAGTTGGAAAAAAAGCGAAGGTGACAGTAACACACCGGGTGAAAGAGAAACCGGCGGATACAGACCAATCCCTGCCAGTATCGGTGCCGCCGGATGTCGAGAGCGGTACGAGTGTGCAGGGAACCCCTTAAAGTGGCAGCTGGCTGCCCAAAAAGGTGTTGCCGGCTGTGATCGGGATCATATCGGAATAGAGTAAAGGAAGATTTGTTAAATCAGGAGGAAAGAAGTTATGAAATTATCGTACAATCCAAAAGTGATTGAGAAGAAGTGGCAGAAAATATGGGAAGATGAAAAGGCATTTGCGGCGACAAATGATTTTTCCAAGCCGAAATACTATGCTTTGGTAGAGTTCCCTTACCCATCGGGGCAGGGACTTCATGTGGGACATCCGCGTCCCTATACGGCGCTGGATATTGTAGCGCGCAAAAAGAGAATGCAGGGTTACAACGTACTTTATCCCATGGGATGGGACGCATTTGGGCTTCCCACGGAAAATTATGCCATTAAGAATAAGGTTCATCCAAAGGAAGTGACTAAAAATAATGTGGCGAAATTCAAGGCTCAGCTGCAGTCACTGGGCTATTCCTTTGACTGGGAGCGGGAGGTAAATACAACAGACCCTGACTATTTCAAATGGACCCAGTGGATCTTTCTCCAGCTGTTTAAGGCGGGACTGGCCTACAAATCAGAGATGCCCATCAACTGGTGTACCTCCTGTAAATGCGGTCTTGCCAATGAGGAAGTTGTAAACGGTGTCTGTGAACGCTGCAACAGTGAGGTTGTCCGCCGGGTTAAGAGCCAGTGGATGTTAAAGATCACAAAGTATGCAGACAAACTTATTGATGATCTGGATGACGTGGATTACATCGAGAGAGTAAAGGTTTCCCAGAAAAACTGGATTGGCCGTTCCAACGGCGCTGAGGTAGATTTTCAGCTGAAAGATAAGGAAGAGAAGCTGAGGATCTACACGACACGTCCGGATACGCTTTTTGGTGTCACCTATATGGTGGTGTCACCGGAGCACCCCTATCTCGACAAGTACAAAGATGAGATCAAAAACTGGGATGAGATCGTGGCATACCGGGAGATGGCGGCGAGGAAGTCTGATTTTGAGAGGACGGAGCTTGCCAAAGAAAAGACAGGTGTGGCTATCGATGGATTGTCAGCGGTCAATCCGGTCAACGGGGAAGAGATTCCTGTATGGGTGTCGGATTATGTTCTGATGAGTTATGGCACCGGTGCGATCATGGCAGTACCTGCCCACGATGAGCGTGACTGGGAATTTGCCAAAAAATTTGAACTTCCCATTATAGAAGTGATCCAGGGTGGAAATGTGGAAGAGGCCGCTTACACGGATGTGGCCACAGGTACTCTCGTGAATTCCGGCTTTTTGAGCGGTAAATCGGTAGCGGAAGCGAAACAGGCCATCGTTGAGTGGCTGGAAAAAGAGGGCGTCGGAACGGCGAAGACGAACTTTAAGCTTCGGGACTGGGTATTTTCGAGACAGCGTTACTGGGGAGAGCCAATTCCCATCGTAAAATGTGAAAAATGTGGATATGTGCCAGTTCCGGAAGATCAGCTTCCTCTGGAACTGCCAGAGGTAGATAATTATATGCCTACAGATAATGGGGAATCCCCTATCGCAAATATCCGTTCCTGGGTGGAGACCACCTGTCCGTGCTGCGGCGGGAAAGCGGAACGGGAGACGGATACGATGCCCCAGTGGGCGGGATCTTCCTGGTATTTCCTGAGATATATTGATCCGGATAACGATGCGGCGCTGGCCAGCCGTGAGGCGATGGAGTACTGGCTTCCGGTAGACTGGTACAACGGCGGTATGGAACACACAACCCTTCACCTTCTGTATTCCCGGTTCTGGCATAAGTTTTTGTATGACCAGGGAGTGGTGCCTACCAGGGAGCCTTATCAGAAAAGAACTTCTCATGGTATGATCCTTGGGGAAAACGGCGAAAAAATGAGTAAATCCAGGGGAAATGTAGTAAACCCTGATGATATTGTCAATACTTATGGTGCGGACACTCTCCGTACTTATGAGATGTTTATTGGTGCCTTTGATGCGGCTGCAGCATGGTCTGATGACGGGGTGAAGGGCTGCCGGCGTTTTCTCGACCGTGTGTGGAAGCTTCAGGATATGGTTGTGGATGAGCAGGGCTACTCCAAAGACCTGGAGACGAAGATTCATCAGACGATCAAAAAGGTGAGCAGTGACTTTGAGACACTCAAATACAATACGGCGATCGCGGCGATGATGGCGCTGATCAATGAGTTTTACAAGGCAGAGAAACTGACACGGGATGATTTTAAGACGCTGCTTTTGCTGCTGAATCCGGTGGCGCCTCATATGACGGAGGAGCTCTGGGAGATCATGGGATACGAAAAGCGTCTGTTTGAAAATTCCTGGCCAGAATACGATGAAGAGAAGACTGTGGAGAAAATGCAGGAGATTGCTGTCCAGGTCAACGGAAAGGTGAGAGCTGCGGTGAAACTTGCCATCGATGCTGATAAGGATACAGCGATTGCTGCCGGAAAAGAAGCGGTGGCAGAAAAGATTGCTGGTAAAGATATCGTAAAAGAGATCTATGTGCCGGGAAGGATCATTAATATCGTAGTGAAAGGCTGATGGTTATGACAAACGAAGAAAAACTGGGCTCTGCCCCGCTGTTCCGATTGATGATGAGTATGGGGATCCCTACCCTGGTGGCTCAGATCATTAATCTTTTGTACAATATCATAGACCGGATGTATATCGGTCATATTCCAGAAGTGGGGGCAACTGCGCTGACCGGGGTGGGGCTGGCGCTGCCCATGATCGTGATCATTTCAGCATTCAGTGCATTTGTGGGAGCGGGCGGAGCCCCGCTCTCTGCCATTGCGCTGGGAAGAGAAAAGAAAGAAGAGGCGGAACGGATTCTGGGAAATGGATTTTCCCTTCTTCTTATTTTTTCTGCTTTCCTTATGGTTCTGTTTTTTATCATAAAAAGACCGGTTTTGTTCCTGATCGGTGCCAGTGATGCCACCTTTCCCTTTGCGGATGAATATATGACCATTTATATATTTGGTACGCTCTTCGTGCAGATTTCCCTGGGGATGAATCCCTATATCACAGCCCAGGGATGTTCTCGGACGGCGATGTTGTCGGTGTTGATCGGCGCGGTGCTGAATATCGCACTGGATCCGCTGTTTATCTTTGGGTTTGGCATGGGAATCCGTGGAGCGGCACTTGCCACGGTGATCTCACAGTTTGTCAGTGCGGTCTGGGTTCTTCGGTTTTTGACGAGAAAAGAACGGGTGATGGGGATCCGGCGGAAGTATTTGAAGATACAGGGAAAGATCGTGGCAAAGATCATGTCACTTGGCGTCGCGCCCTTTATTATGCAGGCGACGGAGAGTTTTATTTCCATCGTGATGAACAGCGGCCTGCAGCGTTATGGCGGAGATATGTATGTAGGGACGTTGACCATTATGCAGAGTGTGATGCAGTTTGTGAGTATACCTGTCAGCGGATTTACCCAGGGAGTCCAGCCCATTATGAGTTATAATTTCGGCGCCGGAAATACAGAACGGGTAAAGAAAACATATTTTACCATGCTGGGTATCGTTATGGCTTATACCATTCTGCTCACCATATCGATCATGGCAGTACCAGGGGTATTTGCCAGAATGTTTACAGACAGTACAGAACTGATCCTGCTGGTAGAAAAGATCATGCCAGTATTTGTATGTGGAATGCTGGTATTTGGTGTGCAGATGTCCAGCCAGACCACATTTCTTGCGCTGGGGCAGGCGAAGATATCACTGTTTATCGCTCTTTTGCGAAAAGTGATCCTTTTGATCCCTCTGGCGATCGTCCTGCCGAAACTGACAGGAGATGTGATGTTTATCTATTATGCGGAGCCAATCTCCGATGTGACGTCAGCTGTGACCTGTGGCATTTTGTTTGCCAGTCTCTTTGGAAAAATATTAAAGCGGAGTAAATCTTAAGCGTTATATATATCTGGAGGTGCGCGTTTCTCAGCCGCACCTTGTTAGCCAGTCAGTAAGGTTCTTTGCCTGCGGAGCGGAGAATCAGCTTTGCTGATTCTCTGGAGGTGCGCGTTTCTCAGCCGCACCTTGTTAGGCTCTAAGGTCAAAGTTATAGCGTTTGACAGCTGCCGGCGGCGCCGGAGAATCTTTTTCTATAAAGTCATGAACCAGGTCAATATCCTTTTCTTTGGCGAGGAATTCGGAAGTGAAACTGTAACCTTGTTCATTAATGGCATCTTTTAATAATTCTACATTTTTTTCCAATAATTTTCGTGCTGCTTCCTTTGCGGTATAAAACTGAGTAGAGATGTTTGTGTGGTCTTTTGTAATGTGGATGTCCAGTGTTCCCAGAGAATCCATTTCCAGGTGAAGCAGGACCTTGAGATTGTCTTTGGATTTTTTCAGGGCATTTTTCCGCGTCATAACATATAGATCACCGTGGGCATTCTGCTGGGACAATTTCAGTGGAAGCTGCATGTAGGCGAACTGTTCATTCAACATTTTCATAAAAGCAAGATTCTGTTGCAGATCTGAGGTAGTGTTGAGGATCTGTTCACCAGAATTTCGTGTAGCAAACATCCGGCTCAGGTTCGTGAGGTCGGAAAACTGCTGCTGCATCCGGTTGTAGAGGGTATCTATGCTTCCTTCTTCTTTCAATCCCTCGGGAGAGAGAGTCCATCCGGATAAAAACTGCCCCTTGATTACCTTTTGGAAGGCCTTTTGGGACACCAGCTGATGAAACTCTTCATCAGGAAGGGTGGGAAGGGCGTTTTTTATCTCAGCCAGCAGTTCTCTTGCTGTCAGATCTCCTTTTTCCAGAGCAGTAAGAAGTTCTTTATTTTCTGTATATTTTCCCAGAAGATCAGACAGGGTGCCCCGTTCCTCCGTGGTGAGAAGATGCCCGGTCTGCTCCGGGATAAATTCAGTGGGTTTTGCCTCAGCTCCTGCCGGAGAAGAGGCGCGGTCGGTTATACCGTTCAGCAGCTGTCTCATACGGGCAAAAGGTGACGTGGCAGTCTGTCCGGCAGCCTGGCTGTCTTCTGCTGTTTCCTGGGGAATTTCCTGATTTTCTTCTCCGGGAAGCAGTTCCGCATTTTCCGCCGCTTCACCTTCTGTGAGCGAGGAAAGGTTCGCTTGGAGCTGGGCTGCTGTGAGGTTCTGCTCCTCTAGAGAGGGAAGGAATTGAAGGACAGTATCCAGCACTGCCCCAGTGGCATACCTGGCGATGGATGGATTTTCTTCGACGAGTCCGGTAAGAAGTTCATTGACAGAGTCTGCCAGGGCATCCATCCGGGTAAGGAGCTGATGCGTTTGTTTGTTGTATTGGTCAAACTGGGTTACGGTTTCCATGTCCATCGGCATGCCAAGCCGCTTCATTGTGATCACAGAATTTACATCCGCATCCGGATATCTGGCACAGAGCTGCAGGGATTCCGCAATATTTTCCCGGCTGATGGACTGCTGGTTCTGGAGAAGGCTTCTGACAATTTCTAAATTGCGTGGGCTTTTCGGAAGACCTGCCTCTTCAAGAGCCTGTTCGATGGTGTCCTCCATGCCGAGAAGATATGCCTGGGATATTGCCTTCATGTAGATGGTGCCACTGTCCAGCCCTGTGATCAGGAAAGCTGCTTTTTGGCCAATGGAGTACTGGGAGGCCTCAGGAAGTTTTCCTGTAAAGGAGGAGCCGTCTTCCATGGAGATGGTGATCTCATTGCCATGAATATCACTTACGACGCCTTTCAGGGTCTCTCCTTCCCTCACTGTGATGGTACCACTTCCAGAACGGAAAGTACGCTTGGCTGAGGCAGCGTTCATACTGCCGGACTGATTTTGATTGTTGTGTACGCTGTTGCTTGTGATAGGCATGAAATCGACTCCTTTTACCCGTTTATTAATAAATGCCGGGGCATATTTTTTGAAACTAAATTTTTCTATCTTTATTATCGTTAAAAGCGGCTGATTTTTCAAGAGAAGATGCGCGGAAAATTGCATCATTTCCAAATTTTTTTCGTATCTCGTCCACCGCTTTCTCTAATTGGCCCTGTTTCATATAATGTCTGCTGTCGGTTAGGTTGATCTGGCGGAGCCGCTCTCTTGTTAGTTTCGAGGTGGATACACCGAGCAGCCGGATGGGGGAACCGTCCCACAATTCATCAAAAAGACTGCAGACTGAGTTGTATAATTCGCTGGTGATATTGGTGGCAGAAGACAGGGTGCACTGGTGGCTGACGTGGCGGAACTGGCTGTCTTTGATCGAAACAGCCACCACCTGTGCCATGAATCCGTCTGCCCGGAGACGGCTGCCTACGGATTCGCACAATTTAAGCAGGATGTTTTTGGCCTCCCCGGCATCGGTGACATCCCGCGGAAGTGTGGTGGAATTGCCACAGCCCTTGGCATCTGCCTGTTCACTCAGTACCGGGGAGGTGTCGATGCCATTGGCATAGTCGTGGATGGTGGCGCCGTGTTTACCCATATGGGACTGTAAGATCGCCTTGTCTGTACGGGCTAATTCGCCAATGGTTCGGATCCCCAGATTGTATAGTTTTTTTGCAGAAGCCCTTCCCACAAAAAACAGATCGCTCACCGGGAGATGCCACATTTTTTCTTTTATTTCATCAGGAAAGAGACTGTGTACCTTATCTGGTTTTTCAAAATCCGATGCCATCTTAGCAAGGAGTTTGTTAGTAGATACGCCGATATTTACTGTATAGCCAAAACGATCATGGATCTCCTGGCGGATCTGTTCCGCTGCCTCTACCGGAGAATGCCCGGTCAGCAGCGGACAGCCGGTCATATCGGCAAAAGCTTCATCAATGCTATATTGTTCTACGACAGGGGTAATTGTCCTGAGATAGGCGATGAGTTCATTGGAAAATATCTTGTATAAATGGTGCCTGGGAGGAACGATGCGAATATCCGGACATTTTTTTCTGGCCTCAGCCAGGGTCTCCGCGGTGTTGATACCGAATGCTTTGGCAGGCATGCTTTTTGCGAGGACAATGCCATGGCGGTTCTGCTCATCCCCCCCTACTACAGAGGGAATCGTTCGCAGATCCAGGGTTTCATTCAGTTCTGTTAGACGATATACCGCTTCCCAGCTCAAATAGGCGTTATTGACATCAATGTGAAAGATAATCATAGCCTCATCTCCTCCAGGATTTATTTTACCACAAGAACAAATGTTTGTAAAGAAGGACTTGCATAAAATGGGGGAGGATGATAGAATAAGTGCATACTTTAATGCTAGGAGGTTTTATTATGTACCAAATAAATGACAATTATCTAAAATTACCGGGCAGTTATCTGTTTTCCACCATTGCAAAGAAGGTAAATGCCTACACAGAGGCTAATCCGGATAAAAAAGTGATCCGTCTTGGAATCGGTGATGTAACCCTTCCTCTGGCTCCGGCAGTGATCGAAGCGATGCATAAGGCAGTGGATGAGATGGCGGATGCAGCTACCTTTAAGGGCTATGCGCCGGATCTGGGGTATGAATTTTTGAGAAGTGCCATTGCGCAGAAAGATTATAAAGCCAGAGGGGTAGATATTGCCATTGATGAGATCTTTGTCAGTGATGGTGCAAAGAGTGACTCTGGAAACATCGGGGATATCTTTTCCAAGAATAACCGAATCGCAGTATGTGATCCGGTGTATCCGGTGTACGTGGATACGAACGCCATGGCAGGCAGAACCGGCGAGTACCTGAAAGATAAAGAATGCTGGTCCAATGTGATCTATATGCCCTGTACCGCGGAGAATGATTTTGTGCCGGAGATCCCGGAGGAGATCCCGGATATGATCTACATCTGCTGCCCCAACAATCCTACGGGAACGACGTTGAATAAAGAGCAGCTGCAGAAGTGGGTTGACTTTGCTTTGACAAATGGTGCTGTTATTATATATGATGCAGCTTATGAAGCATATATTTCAGAGGAGGATGTTCCCCATTCGATCTTTGAATGTGATGGTGCGAAAAAATGTGCTATTGAGATGCGAAGCTTTTCTAAGAATGCGGGATTTACTGGAACCCGTCTCGGATTTACAGTGATCCCGAAAGAGCTGGTATGTGATGGTGTGTCTCTGAACAGTCTCTGGGCGAGAAGACATGGAACGAAGTTCAACGGTGCTCCCTATATCATTCAGAGAGCCGGAGAGGCGGTATACAGTGCTGAGGGACAGAAGCAGACACAAGATCAGATCGCCTATTATATGAACAATGCGAAGATAATCAGAGAAGGGCTCACTGGCGCCGGCTATACCGTATTCGGCGGTGTAAATGCACCATATATCTGGCTGAAGACTCCAGATCAGATGACTTCCTGGGAATTTTTTGATCATCTGCTGGAAAACCACAATATCGTGGGAACTCCGGGAAGTGGTTTTGGACCGAGTGGGGAAGGATATTTCCGGCTCACTGCTTTTGGAACTCTTGAAAACACCAAAGAGGCGATGGAACGGCTGAAAAAGTAATATCCATCATTGTTTTAATTGTAAATCTGTAAAGCGATATATGCGCAGATGATGCGCAGGAATAGGGGGAAATATGAACAGATGGAAAAAGGTTTTAGTGGGGATTGCCGCACTGGGGATGGTTTTGATGCCGGTCTCTGTTTCAAAGGCGGATGCAGTAGTGGGGGATGAAAAGCCCTATATATCCCTGGGAGCGGATCTTACGAAAGAACAGAAAAATACGGTTCTTTCTCTTCTTGACGTGACAGAAGAGGAGCTGGCAGATTATGAAGTGATCCAGGTGACCAACGAGGATGAACACGACTATCTGGATGAGTACCTATCAGATTCGGTGATCGGAACCAAGGCGCTTTCCTCTGTTCGCATCGAAAAGGCGGAAGAGGGGAAAGGGATCAGCGTTGTCACAAAAAACATTACCTATTGTACCAGTGGTATGTACACCAATGCTTTGATCACCGCGGGGATCACCGATGCGGAAGTGACAGTGGCAGGTCCTTTTAATCTGTCGGGAACGGCGGCTCTGGTAGGTGCCATGAAGGCATATTCCACCATGACCGGCGAGGATCTGAAAAAAGAAAATGCAGACGCCGCGACGAATGAGCTGGTGCTGACCGGAGAGCTGGGGCAGGAGCTGGGAGCAGAAAAAGCGGAAGAACTGGTAGCATTGGTTAAACAGAG
This sequence comes from uncultured Eubacterium sp., assembly GCA_910585745.1. Lineage (GTDB taxonomy): Bacteria > Bacillota > Clostridia > Lachnospirales > Lachnospiraceae > Eubacterium_F. Next base: position 10,867 of record CAJUFM010000059.1, read on the forward strand.
AGTGCTGGACGGTGATGTGGAGACGGTGGAAGAGGTCAAAGGGATCATTCAGGAATCCGCCGGAGAACTGGATGTGAAGCTGACAGCCGAGCAGGAACAGAAATTGGCGGAACTTCTGGAAAAGATCAAGAACCTGGATCTGGATGTGGATAAGCTGAAACAGCAGGCAGAAGATGTGTATAACCGTCTCAAAGACCTGGACATTGATCTGGACCAGGCGAAGGGAATTTTTGAAAAGATCATTCAGTTTTTTACCGAGATCGCCGAAAAGATCGCAAACTGGTTTGCCGGATTGTTTGGGTGACAAAGGTCTGTCTGGCTGAGTACAAGATACCTGTATTTTCTACAGATAAGTGTGGAAAGTGCAGGTACTTTTTGCAAAAGAAGGGTAAACTTGTACCATAGTTGAGTTTAGCGGAAATTTTAATTCTTGCCACACAGGATATACATGTGATAAAATAAGTCCTGTCGGACTTATCCATGAGTTTTTAGCAAAACTCAATATATGCAGAAGACGTGCACATAAAATGTGATAAAATAAGTCCTGTCGGACTTAAATGTGTAAGAAACTGGGTATCTGTATGATACTCTATTATAATATTATGCTGGAGGAATGATCAGTGAAGATAAGTGTAATTGTAGCTTATCACGATGAAAAGAACTATATCCGGGACTGCTTGGGAAGTCTGGCAGATCAGAGTTTCCGTGATTTTGAAGTAATCATGATATGTGACGGATGTGATAAACCAGATGTTAGTGAATGGAATGGGCTGCAGATACATTTTGCCCGCACGAAAGACACCAGTGGCGTGGCGGCGGCAAGAAATGCCGGGCTTGATACGGCCACAGGGGAATATATCTTTTTTATGGATGCCGATGATTATCTGGCTCCGGATACGCTGCAGCGGCTGGTGGAAAAAGAAGTGCCCGGTGGAGTGGCTTATGGAGAGATCCGGAGTACGTGGTACAGCCGGAAGGTATATTTTGATAATGGAGAGGAACTGGACCGTCAGAACGGTACAGAACATACAAAGTATGAGGGAGATGTGGGGAATGCCTATGAATACCTTCCCATGCGTGCCGGGAGCCTTCAGGGTATAACGATTCTTGGAATGTTGATCTCCAGAAAGGTGATCCAGGAACATTCGATCCGGTTTTGCGAGGATCTGCATTACTTTTCAGACCTGCCTTTTTTAATGCAGGTGCTTTCCCATGCAGAAAAAACGTTGTTTTGTGAAGACGGCTTATATATAAAGAGAAAACATAATGATCCAGTGAACCTGCCTTCACTGCTGCAGGCGAAGGATGATGAGAAAAAAGTGTTTGAGGGTATGGAGGCTTATCGCAGGGCAAAGAAATTCATTTCTGCTCAGGAGGAGAATAAGAACCAATATCTGGATTATAAATTTGTTATGTGGCTTGTGACCAGGATCGCTGCATTTGTGGTGGAGGCAAAGCCGGCGAAACAAAAAGAGACAGTGATCTTCCTTCAGGATACATTAAAGCTGCTGGGAAATGGTGTACTCCCTATGCTGAAGCATCATCCCAAAAAACTGATCCGGTATGGACTGGCGGGGGATGTGGCGGGGCTTGCCGGCAAAACCAGGAATCATGCAAGAAAGCAGACACTGTTCCGGATCTGTACCAGCCGGGCCAAGATGAAGCGCTATCTGTATGAGAAGGTGTTTTCTAAGATGAAGATGCTGGAGGATATGGTAATCTTTGAGAGCTTTTTTGGGAAAAGCTATTCTGACAGCCCGAAGTATATTTTTGAATATCTTAACGAAAAATATCCAGGGAAATATAACTATATGTGGGTGAATGCGGGGAAGAAGCTGAAACTTCTCTATCCCTCCCGACAGATGAAGCGGTTTAGTTTTAAGTATTTCTTCTATATGGCAAGGGCAAAGTATATCGTATTTAATGGGAGGCAGCCCCAGTATTTTATCAAACGGAAGGGCAATGTATTTTTGGAGACCTGGCACGGAACTCCGTTGAAGAAACTGGTATTTGACATGGAGGATGTGACCACGGCATCGCCGCTGTATAAGGAGCAGTTTTATATCCAGACCCGTTCCTGGGATTATCTGGTGGCGCCTAATCAGTTTTCAGAGGATATTTTCCGCCGCGCCTTTATGTACGACGGACAGATGCTGGAGACAGGGTATCCGAGAAACGACATTTTGTACCGGGAAGGCAAAGAACAGCTGATGCGGGAGATCAAGGCAGAGCTTGGCATACCAGATGACAAGAAGGTGATCCTCTACGCGCCGACCTGGCGGGATGACGAATTTTATGGCCATGCCCAGTATAAATTTACTCTTAAACTTGATCTGGAGCAGATGAAGAGGGAACTGGGAGAGGAGTATGTGGTGATCCTCAGAACCCATTATTTTATCGCAGATTTTCTTGATCTGAGCCAGTATGAGGGATTTGCGTGGAATCTGAGCAAATACGACGATATCGCCAGGCTCTATCTGATATCGGATATTCTGGTCACAGATTATTCTTCGGTCTTTTTTGACTATGCGAATCTGAGAAGGCCTATGCTGTTTTTTACCTACGATCTGGAAAAATACCGCAGCGTACTCCGGGGATTTTATATGGATGTGGAGGAGGAGCTTCCGGGACCTATGCTTTTCGAGACGGGAGAGGTCATAGAGTCCATATGCCGCATCGATGAGGTAAAAGAGGAATATAAGGAAAAATATGATCGTTTTTGCAAAAAATATTGTTCCTGGGAAGACGGACATGCAACAGAAAAGGTGGTAAATGCTGTGTTTGGTCTGACCGGACAGGAGAAGTAAAATATTGCAGAGGAAGGTTTGGAGGATAAAATGTCAAAGGTAAGTGTTATCGTCCCTTATCTGAAGGGACCGTCCTATTTGGAAGAATGCATTCAAAGTATTGAGGATCAGAATCTGTCTGATTTTGAGATCATTCTGGTAGATGACAAGGATGGGCATGAGGTTCCGGATCAGGTGCTGGCCATGAAAAATGTAAAGCATATTGTGATGGACGATGAAATCGATGCGGATGAGTATTTTGACAAGAAACATCAGTTTTTTGAAAATAGAAAAAGAATGTCACTGGGCATGACAGAGGAAGAGTATGAGGTCTATAAGGAAGAGAGGGAGAGGTCCCGAGCGGCCAGTGAAGATGATAATGACATGGATGATTCCGCAAGTGCTTCGGCCAGCGGGGATACGCCTTTTGAAGGAGAGCTGGAGATTCCGCTGCGCCCCTTTGGCGTGGCAGCTGCAAGGAATATGGGCTTGAAGTATGCAGAGGGTGAGTATATTTACTTTCTGGATGCCGACGATTACCTGTGGGAAGACGCACTGGCAAAGCTGGTGAAGCTGGCAGAAGAGAAGAAGGCCAAGGTGGTCACTGGCAACCGCTGGAGTTCCTGGTTCCGTCCGGTGAGTTTTGATTTTGAGAAAGCAAAACCGGATTCCGAGATCGAGGGGATCTGTCCTCTGGAGGGAGAGGGACTGGAGCAGCTTCTGAAAAAACGTTTTACAATACAGCATTTGTTGATCCGAAGAGATTATTTTGACAGCCTGGGAATGACCTTTGATGAATACAATACCTTTTATTCGGATATGCCTGTGGTGGCTAAGGTTCTTGCCGGGGCGGACGGAGACATGTGGGTGGACGGCAGCAGTATCTATGTGTGGAGGCACCGGAATGATCCGATTCATCTGCCAGCATTGTGCCAGAAAAAGAGAAAACGCAGAACTCGTGAATACATAGAGAGCCACGAGCAGGCGTATGAGATTCTTGCCCAGGCAGATGAACATCTCCGCTATGCTTTGTCCCGCTGTCTTTGTATGTTTACCCTTGGTAAGTTCCCCAGCAGCCTGAAGGGGCAGAAGAGTGTCAGGTATACACAAAATCTCCAGAAGATCCCGAAAGAGGATTTAAGGCGCATTAAGAAGGATCTGAAATTTTTCAGGCGCCGTGAACTGGAGTTTATCGTGAGGGGGAAATACCGTCTGGCAAAACCGATGGGACGGCTCGCTTATGTTTTTAAAAAGAAAAGGGGGCTTATTGGAAAGCCTATTCAGTATTGGAGATTTTTAGATAAACGTTTTTTCAGGAAAATGCCGACAAAAGAAAACTGGGTTTTTGTGGAGAGTTTTTTTGGGAAGAGCTATTCGGACAGTCCGAAGTATCTGTATGAATATCTGTATGATACTTATGGAGATAAATACCGTTATATTTGGTGTCTGAACAAGAGGGCCCCGGAGATGAAGGGACATCCTTCCATCTGTAAGAGGCATTCCCTGAGGTATGTATACTATACCTCCCGGGCTAAATATTTTATCTGTAATACGAGACAGCCGGCATGGTTTAAAAAACGGGAGGGCGTCGTATTTCTTGAAACCTGGCATGGAACACCACTGAAAAAACTTGCTTTTGATCTGGATGATATCCATGCAGTGAGCCAGGATCATAAGAAATTATTTTACCGTCAGAGCAAGGCGTGGAATTATCTGATCTCAGCAAACCGTTTTTCCACGGATGTATTTGAGCGCGCCTTCTGCTATCCGAGGGAGCAGATCATTGAGGTGGGATACCCGCGGAACGATATTCTTTATTCGGAGCGCGCCGGGGAGATTGCAAAGGAAGTAAAACGGGAGTTTGGTATCCCAGAGGACAAACGGGTGATCCTGTATGCGCCGACGTGGCGTGACAATCAGTTTTATGGCAAGGCAAAATATAAATTTACCCTGGCTATGGATCTGGAACGGATGCGCCGGGAATTTGGCAAAGACAGTGTACTGCTTCTCAGGACCCATTACTACATCGCAGATATTCTTGATCTCACGGGCCTGGAAGATTTTGTATATAACGGAAGTACCTACAATGACGTTTCCAGACTGTATCTGGCTTCGGATATATGTATTACGGATTATTCCTCTGTCTTTTTTGATTTTGCCAACCTGAGGCGGCCGATGTTGTTTTTTGCTTATGATTATGAGGATTACAAAGGAGAGATCCGGGGAATGTATTTTGATATGAACACAGAGCTTCCGGGACCGATCCTTCAGACAAATGATGAACTTGTGGAGGCACTTCATAATATTGATAAAGTTACGGAACAGTACAAGGAGCGCTATGAGCAGTTTTATGAGAGATTCTGCAGTGTGGATGACGGTTTTGCTTCCCAGCGTGCCATTGATATTGTGTTCGGGAAGGAGCAGACATGAGAAATTTCATTCGGTTTCTCGTAAAAAGGATAGTGATCATTATCTACCGTGTCATGTGTGTTGTACTCCCGGTAAACAAAAGACGGATCGTATTTGATTCCAGTCTGGGAAAGAGTTATTCGGGAAATCCAAGGCATATTTTTGAGTATATGGTGGAAAATGGTTATCAGGAAAAATGGGAATGCACCTGGTTTTATGAAAGTATTCCTTATCCGATCCCTGGGGACGGTTACCAGTTCCGCTATGGGCGGCTGCGCTATCTTTATTATATGGCGACAGCAAAGGTATGGGTGTTTGACTGCCGTCAGCCAGAATGGCTTATAAAGCGGAAAAACTGTTTTTATATCCAGACCTGGCATGGAACGCCGTTAAAAAAACTTGTTCTTGACATGGATAATGTATTCATGATGAATGAGACAGACATTGGCACGTATCAGAAGGGCTTTGTGAAAAATGTGCAGATCTGGGATTATCTGATCTCCCAGAACCCATTTTCCACGGCTACCTTCCGGCGCGCTTTTGCCTTTGATAAAGAGATGTTAGAGATCGGATATCCGAGAAATGACCTGCTGCTTTCAAAAAACAATGAAGAGGATATCTGGCTGTTGAAAAAGCGGCTGGGGCTGCCACTGGATAAAAAGATCCTTTTATATGCGCCCACATTCCGTGACGATGAATTTGAAGAGAACACCAGCTATAAGTTCAGCCCGAAGCTCTCTTTTGACCTTCTTATGGAGAGACTTCAGGAAGATTATATACTGATCGTTAAGTATCATTATCTGATCATGGATTATATTGACTGGTTTCCCTATAAAGGATTTATTTATCATTTTGACCAGAGCTATGACATAGCGGAGTTGTTTCTTGTGTCTGATATGCTGATCACAGATTATTCTTCTGTTATGTTTGATTACAGCATTCTCAAACGGCCGATGTTTTTCTATGCCTACGATCTGGAAAAATACAGAAATGATCTGAGAGGATTTTATTTTGACTATGAGGGTGAGATGCCAGGGCCGATCTCATCGGATACGGAAGAGCTCATAGACAATATACTGAATCATGATCCAAAGGAGTACGAAGAGCGGTTCGAGAAATTCCATGATAAATATAACATCTGGGACGATGGAAGAGCATCGGAAAAGGTGGTGAAGCTTATTGAGGAGCTGATCGGGTAAAAAGGTACTGGAGCGGGGACGATTATGTCACTGGATAGAAAGTAGAGGCGATATTATATGTATGTGAAACATATTATCTTAACGGCCCTGTTTTTCCTATGTCTGGCCTTACTCCCCGCGCCGCCTGTAGGGGCGGCGGAGGTAGTAGAGACGGGAACCTGTGGGGAAACGGCTCAGTGGTTCATGTATAACGATGGGACAATGGTTATACGTGGGACAGGAGAGATCGGCACCTCAGAGCGATTGGTGCGGGCAAGTAAAGAGGATGTAAAAAAAATTGTCGTGGAGGGGGGGATAACCTCGATTGCAGCGGGGACATTTTATGAGTGCAGTGCAGGTGAAGTGATCCTGCCATATAGTCTTACAAATATAGGAAGTGGGGCATTTCGTTGTTCTAAGATTACAGAATTGTCTATGCCGGATTCGGTTGTCTCAGTTGGTGGGGGTGCTTTCGCCTCTTGCGATTATTTGGAAAAAGTTCGTCTTTCTCAAAACCTGAAAATATTGAGTGTGGGTATATTTGAATACTCTGACGCTATACAGGAGCTGATAATCCCGGACGGTGTAGAGAAGATCTGTAAGGATGCTCTGTCTAAAATGAGGTTTTTGAAGAAACTTGTCATCGGAAGAGGGGTGAGGAGTATGGACAAGAGCTATATGGATGCTGTGTCGTTGCGCGAGATTCAAAATCATTCTTCACTTGATTTTCGTTTAAAGGAATTTGAGATTGAGACAAACCTGGTCAAATGGAGTGTAGACGGTGTGAGGACGGATGTCGTGGGAGCAGGGAAAACAGCGTTTGGAAAAGGCAAGAAGTACAAGATAGTGTACAAATATATGAAGGGCGTCACTTGTCTGGGTAAGCGCCCCTCAAAATATGAATATGGATTCGCTGCAAAAATGCCCGCGGCCAAAAAGAAAGGACATGTATTTTTTGGATGGAACTGGAACGAAAAACGGTTTGCGAAATCCACGACATGGATTGAAAGTCTTGACTATGTGCCAGAGGGTGCCAAAGATAAGGGAGCCATCGTTGTCATGCCGAGATTTGTAAAGGTGTCAATCAAAAAGAAAAGCAAGAATCGTATTACCATCACGACAGATGCGAGCGAGACACGATGTATACTGGATGGAATCGGTGTGCGCTACTCCACGGAGCCGACCATGAGAAACTGCAAAAAAATACAAAAATATCTTTCGGGAAAGCCGAAAGGGTACAAAAAGAAATTTACCATAAAAGCCAAAAAAGGAAAGACGTACTATATCCAGTTCACGTTATATGATGACAAGTATGTCAATAATGAGAATGATAGCAACGACTGGTGTTGGAGTAAATCAAAAGTGTATAAGATGGGATGATTCCGGTTCCCCGGAGGGCTGCGCTTTTCAGCCAGCCCTCTGGTCAGTAAGGTTCCCTATCTGCGGAGCGGAGAATCAGCAAAGCTGATTCTCCAGAGGGCTGCGTTTCTCAGCCAGCCCTTTTCTCGAGTTCCACCAGCGGCACCGGCATCAGTGCCAGTATTCCCACCAGGATCCACTGTGAAACCGACAGGGATGTGGTGTGGAAGATCATCTGCAGTGTGGGAACAGATATGGCAGCGCACTGCAGGGCGATGCAGAAGATCACGCTGAACAGAAGCTTTTTATTAGTGAAAAATCCAATCTTAAAGATAGAATGGGTGCTGCTTCTCATGTTCAGGGAATGAATCAGCTGGGACAGGGAGAGCACAGCGAAGCACATCGTACTTCCTGCGGTATCTCCCCCCAGCATGTATGCGAACAGGGCGAGGGAACCGATGAACATGCCCTCAACGATGATGGTAAACATGCCGCCTCCTCCGAAGAGTCCTTTCGATGCGGAGACTGGAGGATGGTTCATAATATCGCTTTCCGGTGGTTCCAGTCCCAGGCAGATGGCGGGAAAGGAATCCGTGACCAGATTGATGAACAGGAGCTGTACCGGGAGCAGCGGTGCGGCTCTTCCCAGCAGGATAGCCACAAAGATCGTCATGATCTCTCCGATGTTACAGGAAAGGAGAAAATGGACGGCCTTTTTTATGTTCTGGAAAATTCCCCTGCCCTCTTCCACCGCATCGACAATGGTGGCAAAATTATCGTCCATCAGGATCATATCGGCGGCATTTTTTGCCACATCTGTTCCAGATCTGCCCATGGCACAGCCGATATCCGCTTTTTGAAGTGCCGGGGCATCATTGACACCGTCCCCGGTCATGGCGACTATCTCTCCATTGTTCTGGAATGCCTTTACCAGACGTACCTTGTGGGCCGGAGAGACCCTGGCAAAAACGGGGTACTGATAGATGACGCGGGAGAGCTCGGCATCGCTGATCTGATCCAGCTGGGCGCCGCTCATGACCTGGTCGTGATGGCGGCAGATCCCCAGCTTATGGGCAATGGCGGAGGCGGTGACCTGATGGTCCCCGGTGATCATCACGGGGCGGATCCCGGCGTGGCGGCATTTTGTGACAGCAAATTCCGCTTCTTTTCTGGGAGGATCCATAAAGCCTGCCAGACCGACAAAAACCATATTTTCCTCGTAGACGGATTTGTCATGTTTCAGGTGGGTGCCGATGTCCTCCCGGCAGGCGAGGGCGAGTACCCGCAGGGCATCCCTGGCAAATTCCTGGAAGATCTGTTCGATATTACGTCGAATGCTGTGGGTGATGGGTTTCTTTTCACCATCGATCAAAATATGGCTGCAGCTTTTGAGAATGATCTCCGGAGCTCCCTTGGTGATGCTCATAAGTCCTTTTGAGGTTTCATGAAATGTAGTCATTCGTTTACGTTTGGAATCAAAGGGAAGTTCATCTTTCAGATGTCTTTTTCTCTGTTCTGATTCCATGTTAATGGCCAGGGTATCAGCGTATTCCCACAATGCCTTTTCCATGGGATCGATGCCGTGGCTGCACAGGCAGAAATAAGTAAACAGCCGCTGGGCGGTGTCCATGGTATAGGTTTTTACCACGGTCATTTTGTTTTCTGTAAGAGTTCCGGTTTTATCCGAGCAGATCACAGTGGCGCTGCCAAGGGTTTCCACGGCGGGAAGCCTGCGGATGATAGCACGTTTTTTCGCCATCCGCTCCACTCCCAGGGAGAGCATGATCGTGACCAGGGCAGGAAGGCTCTCCGGGATCGCCGCCACCCCCAGGCTGACGGAGGTCATAAACATGGAAAAGACAGGCTGTTTTTTATATATGCCAAGGACAAACAGGACAAGACAGATGATCAGTGCCAGTGTTCCCAGGAGTTTTCCCGTATGGTTTAGTTTTTTCTGGAGTGGGGTATCTGGCGGTGTTTCGGAAGAGATCATTCCGGCAATGTGCCCCAGTTCGGTATTCATTCCGGTGGCAGTTACGATGGCAAGACCGTGTCCGGAGATGACAAGTGTTCCAGAAAATGCCATATTGACCTGTTCCGCCACTG
>CAJUFM010000060.1 GCA_910585745.1 uncultured Eubacterium sp.
GAGCACACGGCTGTTAACCGTGGGGTTGTTGGTTCGAGCCCAACTCGGGGAGTTAAGAATATTGTAAGATCCTGTAGGTAGAGGAAGAACTGTTTCTCTATTTACAGGGTTTTTTCATGTGGGCGCGATAAACTAGTTTCTGGGAGAGCTATTTTCCACATGGATAGGAACATACTTCTCAATGTTTTTGCTACCTTGGACATTGAGAACGGCGATGAACGTCAGGTCTTCTTTAAGTGAATTTATACACGTTGTATAGAGCTTGACACCATTCGACTATTATGGTAGTCTATAAGTGACTATTATAATAGTGAAAGGAATGTACATGATATGAAAAAAATAATGACCAGCATCGTTGTGGGACTTCTTCTATGCATCGCGTTACTGTATTGGAACCCGGTATTCAGAATAGATGTAAAGGCAGAGGTTAAAGAAGAATATCTGCAGGACGTTCCACTGGACGTAGTCCACTTTCCGGATGAACAGTTTAGGAAGAAATTGGGATATTATATTGACAAAAACAAAGATGGTATTCTGAGCCGGCTGGAGCGGGAAAAAATATTTTATCTGGATCTGAATAGTTACACCAACGGGGTAGCTAGAACATGGGTTTCTGATATGAAGTATATGACAGTAGGGAATTATAATGAGAGTAAACTTGTAGATGAAAGAACCAGGTATTCCCTGAAGTTGAATTTCAAGTTTAATGAGGAAAACTATAGCGTAAGTAATGCTGATAAGGTGGTTGATCTGACCGGAATAGAGTATTTTTACAACCTCCGTGAAGTGAAGACAGACAGATATGATCTAATAACTGGTTCTTTTCAAAATAATTCCTATCTGACAAAGATCTGGATTGGATGTCCGGAACTGGGGGATAAGAATTATGAAACGATCCGGCGGGATTTTCCAGTGTCCCAGCTGACTTATATGCATTTGGAAAACATTATTGCAGATACGCTGAATGTAGAAAAGATACCAGGACTTCAGGTACTGAGGGTGATTCTGCCGGATGAAAGTAACCGCAGGCTGGTGGAACTGAATTTGTCGAAAAATAAAAAGCTAAAGGAATTGGAGTTTGGGAACATACTGCCGGACGAATTAGATCTGAGCAGGAATACCAAACTCACATCTGTGAAAGTTTATTCCGGACGGCGCAGGACAGGAGAAAAAAGAGGACTGGATATCGAAGAGAAAGCAAAATTGTTTGAATTTTTTCTGCCAGAGAAGGATCAAAAGTGCAGCATAAAGTTTGCAAAGAAAAATGCGGTTAAAACATTTTATTATTTCACCGCAGATAAAGCCATTGATATTACAAGACTATCCAAACTGGAGGATTTTCACACTTTGAAATATGTAAAAGTAAAAGTAAGGTCAAGCTGGATCCGAAAGACATTTACGAAGAGAAAATGGGGTTGTTCAATTGTAAAGAATGGAAAGTTTCTTACAAAAGTAAAAGCCAGGAAGAAAAAGAAATATACTATGATCTGATATTCAGATGGAAATTCTGACAACTCATATGATGTATTTGGGGGGGGAGGTATGAATAGTATGGATAATAATCATTTTTCCATGGCAGATATTAGAAAAAAGTCCTTGCAAACTGTTAATTTATGTGGTATACTCGTAAATGGACTTTCGCTAAACGGAAGTAAATGGGCCTGTTTTTCAGGCTCAAAGATAACATGCCAACCATGTGAAAGGAGGTTATTACTGTGAAAGTTAGATCATCAGTAAAACCAATTTGCGAAAAATGCAAAGTTATTAAAAGAAAGGGTCGTATCAGAGTAATCTGTGAAAATCCAAAACACAAACAAAGACAGGGCTGAGAATATATCTGAGAGACCTAAAGGAGACTTTAGGTTCTTTTCGTGCTTATATAAGTCTTGCTTTCTGTGTTACAGACTTCTCATTCCGTCATTATGGGAAGCTGTGATATCATGACGGTAAGCGTCGCGGATTTCTCCACATAGTTTTGTCTATATAATAGAAGAAAGTGGTTCTTGGTCTGTGACGTTGTTATGGTTTAAAGCGGCTGCGAAGAATTTTCATACGAAAATAAAGAATTTCCATATGAAAATTCTTAGGTGGAATCCAGAGGAGATTCCAGAAAAACATTTTATTTAAAATTTTTATGGAGGTGTAAAGTACACATGGCTCGTATCAGTGGTGTAGATTTACCAAGAGAAAAACGTGTAGAGATAGGTCTGACCTATATTTACGGTATCGGCGTTGCCAGTTCAAGACGTATTCTGGCAGAGGCAAACGTAAATCCGGACATTCGTTGTAAGGATTTAACCGACGATGATGTTGCAAAGATTCGTGATGTTATTGACAGAACTCAGGTTGTAGAGGGTGATCTTCGCAGGGAGGTCGCATTAAATATCAAGAGACTACAGGAAATTGGATGCTACAGAGGAATTCGTCACAGAAAAGGACTTCCGGTTCGTGGTCAGAAAACAAAGACAAACGCGAGAACCAGAAAAGGTCCGAAGCGTACAGTAGCAAATAAGAAGAAATAGAAATTCTTACGAATTTCATTTGAAGTTGCTTTGCAGCTTCATTTGGGCACAGAAAATATGTGCAAATCAAGGAAAATAATTTAGGAGGTTTTGTCATGGCTAAGAAAGTTGCAAAAAAAGTGACAAAAAGGCGTGTCAAAAAGAATATTGACCGCGGACAAGCGCACATTCAGTCATCTTTTAATAATACAATCGTAACACTGACAGATATGCAGGGAAATGCTATTTCATGGGCAAGTGCAGGTGGTTTGGGATTCAGAGGTTCCAGAAAGTCTACTCCATATGCTGCACAGATGGCTGCGGAGACGGCAGCAAAGGCGGCACTGCCTCATGGACTGAAGTCAGTAGAGGTAATGGTAAAAGGACCTGGTTCCGGCCGTGAAGCTGCAATCCGTGCGATTCAGGCCTGTGGTATAGAAGTTACCAGTATCCAGGACGTAACACCAGTTCCACACAATGGTTGTAGACCACCAAAACGTAGAAGAGTTTAATCATAGGAGGTATTAAAAATGGCTATAGATAGGACGCCTGTTCTGAAAAGATGTAGATCTCTTGATCTGGATCCAGTATATCTGGGAATTGATAAAAAATCAAAGAGAAATGCAAGAACTGGAAGAAAACTCAGTGAGTATGGTACTCAGCTGAAAGAAAAGCAAAAAGCAAAATTTATATATGGTGTACTTGAGAAGCCTTTCCGTAACTATTTTGCGAAGGCTCAGAAATTGAAATATGGTACCGTGGGTGAAAACCTGATGATCCTTCTTGAACTGAGACTTGACAATGTTATGTTCCGTCTGGGATATGGCAGGACAAGAAAAGAAGCAAGGCAGATCGTTGATCATAAGCATGTGCTTGTAAATGGCAAAGCGGTAAACATTCCGTCTTATCAGCTGAAAGCTGGGGATGTGATCGAAATCAAAGAAAAATTCAAAGGAACACAGAGATATAAGGACATTCTGGAAGTAACAGGTTCCCGGATGGTACCGGCATGGCTGGAGGCAGACCATGAAAATCTCAAAGGAACTGTATCTCAGATACCGACAAGAGCAGAGATCGATGTTCCTGTAAATGAAGTGCTTATCGTCGAGTTGTACTCCAAGTAATTAAGTAAACCCAAAAGGAGGGTCCTAGAGTGTTTGAATTTGAGAAGCCAAGAATTGAAATCGCTGAAATTTCTGAAGATAAGAAATATGGACGTTTTGTAGTAGAACCACTTGAAAGAGGATACGGAACAACTTTGGGTAATTCTTTGAGACGAATTATGCTTTCGTCTCTGCCAGGTACTGCGGTAAGTCATATCAAGATTGATGGTGTTGTGCATGAATTCAGTGCGATTCCGGGAGTGAAGGAAGATGTCACAGAGATTGTGATGAATATCAAGAGCCTTGCCATCAAAAACAGCAGTGATAACTTGAATGAGACGAAGATGATGTACATTGACGCAAACGGCGAGGGCGTGGTAACAGCCGCTGATATCAAGTGTGACGCTGATCTTGAGATTATAAATCAAGATCAGGTCATCGCCACATTGAACGGTGGAGCAGACTGTAAGCTCTACATAGAAATGACTGTGGTAAATGGTCGTGGATATGTAAGTTCTGATAAGAACAAGAGAGAAGAGATGGCAATCGATGTAATTCCGATCGATTCCATATTTACTCCCATAGAGCGGGTAAATATCTCGATTGAAAACACACGTGTCGGTCAGATTACTGATTTTGATAAGCTTACACTGGATGTATATACGAATGGAACCCTTGAGCCTGACGAGGCTGTCAGCCTTGCGGCAAAAGTTATGAGTGAGCATTTGAATACATTTATTGATCTTTCAGAGAAGGCCAGAATGGCTGAGGTTATTGTGGAGAAGGAAGAAGATGACACCGTCAAGGTATTGGAACTCAATATCGACGAACTGGAGTTATCGGTGCGTTCCTATAACTGTCTGAAGAGAGCGGGAATCAATACAGTGGAAGAACTGACAAATAAGACAGCTGACGATATGATGAAAGTTCGTAACCTGGGGCGCAAATCTTTAGAAGAGGTGCTCGCCAAGTTGAAAGAACTCGGTTTGTCACTTAAGTCAAGTGAAGATTAATCAAACTTTGTTTTACTAAGTATCAAGGAGGAAATAGAAATGGCAGGTTATAGAAAGCTTGGAAGAACTTCCAGCCAGAGAAAAGCCTTGCTTCGCAATCAGGTAACGAATCTTCTTTATCATGGTAAGATTGTTACTACTGAGGCAAAAGCAAAAGAAATCCGCAGAATTGCTGAGCATATGATCGCTCTTGCTGTTCGCGAAAAAGATAATTATGAGACTGTTACAGTAAAAGCCAAAGTGGCTCAGAAGGATAAAGATGGAAAACGTGTAAAGGAAGTCGTAGATGGCAAGAAAGTTACCGTTTTTGATATCGTTGACAAGGAAATCAAAAAAGAAGCTCCTTCCAGACTGCATGCAAGACGTCAGATGAATAAGATGCTTTATGGTATCAAGGAAGTTCCGACGGCTACAGCAGGACGTAAAAAAGGAACTAAGACGATTGATATTGCAAGCAAGCTGTTTGATGAGATTGCACCAAAGTATGCTGACCGCAAGGGTGGTTATACAAGGATCATCAAGATCGGACCCCGTAAGGGCGATGCGGCAATGGAAGTTGTAATTGAACTTGTGTAAAAGTTTTCTGATATCATCATGGCGGTATGACGAAGGTCATATCGCCATAAATATTTGCACGAAGGTAAAGTGAGAATACCTGCGAGCTTGGTAGCGCAGAAATGGAGGAAAAGATGAGAAAAGCAGCAAAATTATTATGTTTGTTATTGATATTAGTTCTGGGAATTACCGGATGTGGCGGCAATACAAAAGAGAAAGAGCAGTCTGGCAAGGCTGGTTCGGCAGATTCTGGGAAACAGCAGGAATCACAGACGGGTGAGACACTTACGGGAAAACATCATGTGGAGATACAGATAAAAGATTATGGTACCATTAAGGCAGAACTGGATGCGGATGTGGCACCGGTCTCTGTTTCTAACTTTGTATCTCTGGCGAAGAGTGGATTTTATGACGGTCTGACTTTTCACCGTATCATTTCAGGATTTATGATTCAGGGAGGAGATCCTAAGGGCGATGGAACAGGTGGATCCGACAAGAACATCAAAGGAGAGTTTTCAGCCAACGGAGTGGAAAACAACATTTCCCATGTCCGGGGGACGATCTCCATGGCACGCGCCCAGGAATATGACAGTGCAAGTTCCCAGTTTTTTATTATGCACCAGGATACCGCTTCTCTGGACGGCCAATATGCAGCATTCGGAAAAGTAACAGAGGGAATGGAAATAGTGGACCAGATCTGTGAAAAGACACCGGTGGTGGACGGAAACGGAAAAGTGGAGGCAGACAAGCAGCCGAAGATTGAGGCCATTAAGGTGATTGACTAATAGTTCTTTGGCGCACAGAGCGTGTGCGAATGGAGGAGAAAAGATGAAAGTATATGACGAATTGGAAGCCCGTGGGCTGATCGCACAGGTGACCGATGAAAATGAGATCAAGGAGCTGGTGAATAACGGTAAGGCTGTATTTTACATTGGATTTGATCCAACAGCAGACAGCCTTCACGTGGGACATTTTATGGCTCTTTGCCTGATGAAAAGACTGCAGATGGCTGGAAATAAACCCATCGTTTTGATCGGAGGGGGAACAGCCATGGTGGGGGATCCCTCTGGCAGGACAGATATGCGCCAGATGATGACAGAGGAGACCATTCAGCATAATGTGGAGTGTTTTAAAAAACAGATGAGCCGGTTTATCGACTTCTCGGAAGGCAAAGCCATTGTTGTAAACAATGCGGACTGGCTGATGGATCTAAATTATATGGAAGTTCTCAGGGATATCGGACCGCATTTTTCTGTAAACCGCATGCTTGCTGCGGAGTGTTATAAACAGCGCATGGAGAAGGGACTTACTTTTCTGGAGTTCAATTACATGATCATGCAGAGTTATGACTTTTATGCCCTGTTTCAGAAATATGGCTGCAATATGCAGTTTGGCGGGGACGACCAGTGGAGCAATATGCTGGGCGGCACCGAACTGATCCGCCGTAAGCTGGGTAAGGACGCCTATGCCATGACCATTAATCTTCTTCTGAACTCCGAGGGAAAGAAGATGGGAAAGACGCAGTCCGGAGCGGTCTGGCTGGATCCTGAAAAGACCAGTCCCTTTGATTTCTACCAGTACTGGCGGAATGTCAGTGATTCGGATGTGTTAAAATGCCTGCGTATGCTTACCTTCTTACCATTGGATCAGATCGACGAGATGGATCAGTGGGAAGGAAGCCAGCTGAATCAGGCGAAAGAAATTCTTGCATTTGAGCTGACTAAGCTTGTGCATGGTGATGAAGAGGCGGTGAAGGCACAGGAAGGTGCCAGGGCCTTGTTTGCCAGTGGAAGTGCGGCACAGATGCCGGAGGTAGAGCTGACAGAGGCTGACTTTGAAGAGGGAAGCATCGGAATTCTCAATCTTCTTGTAAAGGCAGGGCTGGCGCCCTCTAACGGGGAAGCGCGGAGAAATGTTCAGCAGGGTGGCGTGTCTATCGATGGCGAGAAAGTAGAAGATGCCAGGATGCAGGTGGCAAGAGAAAGCATCGGTTCGGAAGGTATCGTGCTGAAACGTGGCAAGAAAAAGTTTATGCGGATCATCGTGAAAGACTTGACATAATATGACTATTGTGTTAGTCTGTATATATCCAGAACTATTATTCTGGAAATAAAATCACGAAGGAGGAAGTATATGAGACAAAAGTATTTGTTACAAATACTTTTTTGGTTATTCGTGGCAGGTGTAATGAGCCAGAATGGGACGGCCCAGGCGGCGAATGTTTACCGGGTCAACAGATACGGTGAGCTTACCTATTATTCAGGGAGTCCATCTGTCACCATCCGCAGCGATACCTCCGCAATATACGATCATGCCTTTGATGGTGTCCGCACCACCAGATTTTCAGTTTCATCTGGAAATCCTTATTTCAAGTCAATCGGAGGCGTGTTGTATAGTAAGGATGGAACGTTGCTGCTCAGATGCCCAACGGAGAAAACTGGATCTGTTACCATTCCATCAACGGTAAAGAAGATATCCGCAGGAGCTTTTAAGGATTGTTCCAAACTCTCCAGGGTGTTCATTCCGGATTCGGTAAATGTGATCGGCGAAGGATGTTTTGAAAATTGTTCTGCTTTACATAGCGCAAGAATTTCCGGGCGGCTCGAAAAGATTCCGGATGACTGTTTTGAGGGATGCAGCAGTATGACAAGTATTGTCATTCCCGCCTCGGTTCATGAGATAGGGGACAGCGCATTTAACCGGTGTCAGAGCCTGAAGAATGTTTCCCTTCCGGATTCAGTGAAAAGTTGTGGCAGCAGGGTATTTGCAGAATGTGTTGAACTGACCACAGTAAGGGTATCAAAAAATATGGATACCATTGGAAGCCGCAGTTTTCAGAATTGTACCAGTCTTAAAACTGTGAGCAATACAGGCGGCATCGAGGATATTGGCAATCGTGCATTTTATAATTGTGTAAATCTTCAGACCATGAATTTTTCGGATAAGCTTGACCGGATAGGATGGCAGGCATTCCGGAACTGTGTGGCTCTGGGGACTGTGCTGATACCAAGAAAGACAGAGCGTATTGATAAAGATGCTTTCATGGGCGCAGCAAGCCGGTTTATCGTGGATGGATCAAATCCAAACTATGCCAGCACGAATGGTATGCTGATGTCGGAATCCAAAGAGACATTGATACAGGCGCCGGTGATGGAAAAAGGAAGCCTGAAGATACCTAATGGTACAAAACGTATTTCGCCTAATGCACTGGTGAATGGACAGTATAGCAGTATTTCCCTGCCAGAGGGGATCACGGAGATCTACAAGAGGCAGTTTAAGAATTGTGATAAGCTTAAGACAATATATCTGCCAGCCAGTCTGATGAATATCAGGGGATCTGGTTATGATTCATATGATCTGGGTTTGAACAGTCTTGAGAAGATCGCAGTACCTAAGAGTAATACTGTATATCAGAGTGTAGATGGGGCGGTTTATACAGCAGATGGAAAAGCAATGGTATTTTATCCTTATGGAAGAAAAGGAAGTCTGCGTCTGCCAGATACCTGTAAGAAGATTGGCGGTCAGATGCGGGAAAATAAACTGAGCTCCATCAGTGTTTCTTCTAAGAATAAGTATTTTACATCGGTTCATGGAGTGCTGTATGACTTAAGGGGAAAGAAGATAAAGTGTTTCCCGATGAACAAGAAAACATATAAAATACCGAAAACCTTGAAGAGTATTGATTATCTCAATCGGGTTAAGGAAGATATGAAATGTAAGGCGATTCAGGTAGCTTCTGGCAATAAGACGTTTTATTCCAAGGGGGGCGTAGTCTTTGAAAAGGGATCTCACACACTGGCTTTTTATCCAACGAAAAAGAAAGGAAGCTACAAAGTACCTGTTTCTACGCGATATATTGATTCCCGTGCATTTAAGGAAGCTCATTATCTCACGGCTCTTACGATCACGAAAAATGTAAGTCGAAGCGGGGGAACGACGTATTATTTTGACAGATGCCGTAACCTCAAAAAAATTGATGTGAAACAGGGAGAGCTGAACTACATCAGCATGAGTTTTTCGGGCTGTAAAAAACTGAAAAACATTTCTTTTCCATCCAACATCATGACGACGGATCTATGGGGACTTCCAGAGGGAGTGACCATTCGCGGATGGCAGAACACCCAGGCGAAGGAGTCTGCAGAGAGAGCTAAAGGAAAATTTGTGAGTCTTGGTACGATTCCGCCAGTGATCACCGGGGGAAGAGTGAAAAAGATCATCGACAAATACCAGCTCAGATGGAATCCCAGCAGAGGGGTGAGCGGATACCAGGTTTACACGGTATCTAATACCATCGCAGATCTGAAGGGCTCTGGAAATACTACCTGTTTTATTAAGGATATATATGAGTACGATACCATTTATATCCGGGCATACAGGATCGTGAATGGTAAGAAGGTCTATGGAAAGGCGAAAGCAGTTACCATTTGATGATCTGAAACCATAATACAACAAAAGACCAGGGAATGTTTCACATAGTGAACATTGTCTGGTCTTTTGTTGCATGGATCAATTTCCTCCAGGGCCATCCCTGCGCTCCCGCTGGTCATCCTGAACTACATATTTTGTAGTAGAGGAATCCTGATCTGAATTGTCGTCTGCCCCGGACTCAGGGACAGGGTGTTTTTTGGTTCTGTGGCAGTTGGTTACGCTGTCTTTGATGGGATCATTGATCCGGTCGTTGATCTGTTCTGCAGTTTCGTTATCTGACATATGGTCTGCTCCTTCCATTCAGCTTGTTTCCAGAATAGTATTTCCCAGTATTGTCCAAAATAATCATAAAAAGCAGAAATCTGATTGGAAGTGAAGGTTTTATGGGACAGTTTGAGAATATTAAATCTGAATCTCTTTGGTGCAGAAAGGTGGATATTCCTTCAAGGCTACCCCTTGAAGGCGATATTGAGACAGAGACAGCTGTGATCGGGGCAGGGATAGCAGGTCTGCTTACAGCATATTTACTCAATAAACAGGGCAGAAAAGTGATCGTTCTGGAAGCTGACCGGATTGCAGGGGGACAGACTAAAAATACGACAGCGAAGATCACAAGCCAGCACGGTATGATCTATTCTTCCCTTATGAAAAAAATTGGGAAAGATAGAGCAAAGCTATATGCCATGGCAAACCAGGAAGCGGTCAGGCTTTATGAAAAATTGATCATAGAACAGGAGATTGAATGTGGCTTCAGGAAAATTTCGTCCCTGCTCTATTCCTGCCGGGAAGCAGATCCTTTGAAAAGGGAGGCAGAGGTGTCGGAAGCTCTCGGATTGAAAGCTTCCTTTACGGAAAGAACAGAGCTTTCCTTCCGGGTGGAGGGAGCTGTCTGTTTTGAAGATCAGGCTCAGTTTGAGCCGCTGGCATTTGTAAAGCATATTTCACAGGAATTGGAGATATATGAAAGTACCAGGGCGCTGTCGGTCAGAGGGAATGTCATTGAAACAGATCTTGGAAATGTGACAGCGGATCATATTGTATTTGCCACGCATTATCCATTTATCAATGTGCCAGGTTTTTATTTTTTAAGACAGCATCAGGAACGGAGTTATGTCCTGGCGCTTTCGGGAGCAGAACAATATGAGAATATGTATTATGGAATGGATGCAGGGGCCCTTTCTTTTCGTAATGCCGGGGAATACCTCCTTTTGGGCGGCGGCGGACACCGTACGGGAGATAAAAAGTGCGGGGGTGTTTATAAAACACTTGCCGGAGAGGCAGCAAAGCTTTTTCCGGACTGTCAGATCGAGGCAGGATGGTCTGCTCAGGATTGTGTAACCCATGACCGGATTCCCTTTATAGGAAGGTTTTCCCTCTATCATCCAAACTGGTATGTAGCGACAGGGTTCAAAAAATGGGGAATGACCACTTCCATGGTGGCTGCCAGGCTTATTGCGGATCAGATCTGTGAGGTGGAAAATCCCTATGAGATGTTGTTCCGGCCAGCCCGGTTTCTGTTGCGGGCTTCTGCCAAAGATCTGCTGAAAGATATTGGGATCAGTACCGCAGGATTGATCCGGGGCAGTTTCCAGAAAAACAGGCGGTGTACACATATGGGCTGCGGATGCCGCTGGAATCCGAACGAACAGAGCTGGGATTGTCCATGCCATGGTTCACGGTTTAAAGCAGATGGCAGTTTGATCGATAATCCGGCACAGCTCAGCAAAAAAACAGGTTTTCACCAGGGTGTGTCCCGGTGAAATTTATACCAAACCAAAAGCCAGAACCGGGGGATCTCCGGCGCTGGCTTTTGAAAAATATAATAAGATATAGAATACAGTTATTTTTTGCAATCGAACATTTTCTTGTCAAATTCTGCATTGAAATAATAAAAATTATTTGCATCCAGTTTGGATTTTGTCATTTCCAGGGCTTCTCCAAAACGCTGAAAATGAACGACTTCTCTGGCGCGCAGGAATTTTAACGGAGCCCGCACATCTGGATCATCGATGACCCGCAGAAGATTTTCATAGACAGTACGTGCTTTCTGCTCTGCGGCAAGGTCTTCATATAGATCTGCGAAGGCATCACCTTTGGATTGGAATTCCAGGGAAGTAAATGGAACGCCGGCTGCTGCCTGGGGCCACAGCCCTGTGGTATGATCAATATAATAAGCATCAAATCCGGCAGTTTTTGCCTGTTCTGGAGTCAGATCCTTTGTCAGCTGGTAGACAATGGAACAAATGATCTCCATATGGTTGATTTCCTCTGTTCCGATATCCGTCAGCAGGCCTCCTACTTTTTTGACTGGCATAGAATAACGCTGTGCCAGATATCGCATGGAAGCGGAGAGCTCGCCGTCAGGACCTCCATACTGGCTGATAATGAGCTGGGCAGTTTTCGGGCAGGTCTTTTTGATCTTGACCGGATACTGTAAACGTTTTTCATAACTCCACATTTAGATCAGCCCCCCTTCCCATGGTGCAGGACCTTCGCCCCAGCCGTACTCTGAGGTTTCGGGATCACCTGTGATCATAGAGATCTGTGTCAGGGGATTATATTTTTCAGCATATTCCGCCAGAAGATCCAGACGGCGCTGAAGCAGTTCTTTGAAAAGGGAAAGACCATTCTGGCATGTGGGATGGGTATCCAGATAGAGGGTCAGGTCATTGATGGCAAAACTTACGGTGTTTATTTCATTCATCAGACATTCCCGTTCTGAGGCTTTGTCCAGAGCGGAGCCAGATTTCAGGGAACTTTTGATATCTTCTGCCTTGAAAAATTCAAGATTCAGACTTGGAAAGACAGTACCTTCCCTGAGGGCGGTTTCCAGGTCATAAGGTTCACACCATTCCTGTATGGGAACAGATGCCATCGCTAATGTTTCCGGACAGGAACAGCAGGTGCTGGGATTACTCATTTGTATCATCTCCTTCTTTTGTATTTTGGCCCGACAGTGCAAATTTTATCGAACAGTATTATTTTTTGTAAAAATGGGAGATAATATTCGGACAGTTATTTCCATGGCAGATATTGATCCAGAGAGGTTGACATTGTAGTCCTTATGTGATAAAATGGTCTACAACATAGTCCGTTTTGTCCAGAGGAGGTTCAATTGATGGAAAAAAATGTTTCAAACAGTGAATGGTATATTTTGGAATGTTTATGGGAAAGCTCCCCCAAAACATTGATGCAGATCGTGGAAGAATGCAGGGAGAAGGCTGGCTGGGCAAAGAGTACCACGGCTACGATGGTAAAAAGAATGGGAGAAAAGGGGCTGATCCGCTATGAGGAGGGCGGAAAGGCCAAATTATTTTATCCCTTGGTGAAACGGGAACATGTGGCGGTGCGGCAGACGAGAGAGTTTCTGCAGCGGATCTACCATGGCAGTGTGGGCATTATGATGAATACGCTGGCAAAACAGGATGGTTTGACGGATAAAGATTTTCGGGAACTGGAGGAGTTTCTAGAACAGTGCCGTAAGGAAGATCGCAACAATTAACACCTTTGTCTGGCGGTTTTGCGGGTTGAATAGGAGGGAATACATATGCAGATACCAATTATTTCATCAACTATATTGATCTGCCTGGTGCTGTTGATCCGGTGCGTTTTTCGGAATAAGGTGAGAGCAGTGTGGATCTATGGTTTGTGGGGGCTGGTGGTACTCCGGCTTCTGGTTCCGGTGCAGTTTTTTTCTTTTCCAGCTGGATCAATGACACTGTTCGGCGGAGAGGATGATTTTTCTGTTTACAATTCCGAAGCATTAGAGCCGGAAGATATTACGGTTTATGATCCTAATGTCAGGGAAGAGACCGAAAGGGATGTTGAACAGAAACTTGAACCAAAGAAGACAGAAGAAGTTTTCATTGCAGAAGAGATAGATAAAAATGAGGAGCCTGAGATTTATAGTGAAAATGTGCAGAGAGAGGAAAAGAGACATACCAGCGATATACAAACAAAAATAACAGAAGGGAAGAGCAGAGTCCGGAGCATTATATTTTTGATCTGGCTTTCGGTGGCAGGTATGATATTTGTGCTCTTTCTTGTAATGAATTTTCATATGAGCTGCAAATTAAGGAGAGACCGGGAAGTTTTGGAAGATAATATGCGTCCTCGTGTTTATCTCTCCGGGAGTGTATCGGTTCCCTGTCTATATGGTTTTTTCCGTCCAGCTGTTTATCTGACAAAGGCAGTGGCTGAACAGAGTGAGAAAGACAGGTCTTACATAATACTGCACGAAGGTATGCATTATAAGCATCTGGATCATATATGGGCAGCAGTGCGTCTGCTTCTGATCTGCCTTTACTGGTTCCATCCTCTTGTATGGGTTGCGGCGAGAATTTCCAGACAGGATGCAGAATATGCTGTGGATGAAGCTGTGACAAGAAACATGAACCAGGAGGGGCGGCTGGGGTATGGTAAAATGATTCTTTTTACGATTGGACGTGGCAATGACAACAGGAAAGACTTGTCAATGGCCAGCACAGCTTCCTCTTCCAGGAAGCAATTGGAAAGACGTCTGAAAAAAATTGCCGGGAAGGAAAAAAGATCATTTGTTTCTGCAATCCTATTGATGGCGATGGCATTGGCAGTGACGGCATGCTCCTTTGGCGGAAAACAGGAAGAAAGGACAGAATCACCCTCTGAGAAAGAGAAAATAGAGACAGTCAGTGGCGGCAGTGTCAGTGGAAGCAGTGTCAGCGAAGGCGATGACATGAAAGAACTGAGTGTGGCGCAGAGGGAGAGATTTTTATTGGATAGGGCTGTCACAGAGGTGATCAAACAGGATTTTTCTGAGAAAATAACAACTTCCTCCAGTTGGCAGTACCATGGGGTAAAGTATGAGAATATTGTGGAGGCTCATACGACGATAGAAAAAACGGAAAAAGAAAATGAGGTTACGGTGTATCTGGCCTATATGGCGGGGGTTTATGGAATGGGCGCGCCAGAAAACAAACTGGAAAAATGTTATGAACTCAGAGGTAGTGAACGAAGTTTTGCAGCTCTCACTTTTGAAAAAGAGGATGGGAAATATGTATTGAAAGAGTTCTGGAGACCAGAAGATGGAGAAAAATTAAAAAAAGATCTTCAGAAAAAATTCCCGGCTTCCGTCAGAGAAGAAGAATTGCAAGAATATTTCTATTATCATTATCTCACAGCGGAGTGCCACAGGCAGGCGCTGGAATTCCTGAAGGGATCTGAGACCGGAGGACAGCCGTCAGACAAGGCGGAGATCTCCAAAATTAAAGCTTCGGATGTAGAATTTGTTGAAATCTCTACAGGGAGGGGGCAGACAGTCCGCATTTTCAATGAAAAAGCATCGGGTTTTGTAAAAAAACTGGTGTCTGCATATAACAAAATGAAGCTGGTTCCTGTTACTAATATTGGGGAAAATGCACTGGATTTGGAAGGGTTCATTACATTAGACTTTTATACAAAGGATTATTCACATCCGGGACAAGTGGTTTTTGATGGAAAAAAAGTCTGCTGGATTTACGGAGAACCGAAAGCCTGGGTGATGGATGAGCAGTATTTTGATTACAATGAGATCATCGAAAAAGCGGAAAGCCAGCAGAGATATGAAAGAATAGAAAACGCTGGTTCCAGAAAGATACAGGATCCCTATGGGGGACCATTGAGGCTGGTCACTGATTATGGAAGTGAGAAAAAACTGTACAGGAGCTTATTATCAGACAGTAAGTACATTCCCGTTAAACTGGTGAAGGCGAGGGCAAGGGCGATGAGCGGTGAAAAGGGAATTGGATATTATGATGAGTACCAGTCTGAACTGAATCAGTTTATTAACATGAAAAAGATGCATCTACTGGCAGAGGATCTGGGGATCGCCCTGGACTGGCGGGGCACTGAAAAGTGGATAGAAAGCAGCAGTGCTACGGATGACCAGAGGAAAGCAATCCAAACATTCTGCAAAAGTTGTGGGATAACGGAAGAAGAGTATAAGAATTTTGCGCGCCTGCGCCTGCAGCTGACACATTTTAATTATGGACAATATATGGGGATCAGAAATGTGAAAGATGAGGAATTGCAGGAGGCATTGAACAAAGATCTGGAGAAGTATGAGGTACAGGTGGCAGAATGATATAGGAGGGGAATTTCTGTGAGGAAATGGCTGGACCGATTCAAAAAACATCCCTGGCTGTGGCTGTTCCTGGTATCTTTTGAGACCGGTTTTCTGGCAGCAGCTGTCCAGGGAATTTATGTGGGGGAAAATTGTTATACTTTTGATTTTGCTGCGTTTATAGTATGTACCATCGTATATGCATTGTTCTTTTTACTGCCGATTTTTTTGACGTTGATTCATGGAGCTGCACTATTTTGCTATCCAGAAGATGTGTGGTGGAAAAGGTATTTTATAAAGTGTCAGCGTGTCACCATTGTACTTGGGGTTGTTTATAGTTATCTGGGCTGGATATTCTCAGATATCACTGGGGCTGACTGGGATCAGGTACTGTACAATACGGAGGTACATACCCCCATCTGGAGCGGCGGAAGGACTACGATTTTGGTTTTGACACTGCTGGCAGTGGCGGGCTATATTATATTATCCTCCCTGCCCTTGTCACGGATCCCGCCGCTGGTGATTGTTTTTTCCATGGCAGCCATGTATATCGGGATCTTTCTCTGTCTGACCTGGTGTGTGCAGATCATGGGAAAAGAAGAGTCCTTTGGTTTGGGGCTGGATGACATGATGTGGGTATTCTGCCTGTTTCCTGTCAATTGTATTATGATTGCCCTGAGGACGATAAGAGTTAAGATTCGGGAATGGAATACTCTTGAGAGAAAAGCAGGGTATTCGGGGAATAATATATATTTGACGGGTTTGGATAAGTTTCTTAGAAAGGCGGAAAACTGGCCGATCGCGGCGTTTATCGTTATGCTGCCTCTGCTCGGGGTGGTGATTGGAATACTGGTTTTGTTCGGGCAGCAGCCAGACGCGCTGATTAAGGCATGGACAGAGACCAGTGACTGGATGCTTTCCCAGAAGACCGCTCCGCCTAATCTTCATCGGGATATGCATTATCTGTGCACTGTTGCGGCAGGCGGGCATAAAAGGATAGTAAAACCCCTGAGGATGGGAGAGCGGCACGGGCACCGGGTGGTGGTAAACCGGCAGCTCTGTGTTGCCAATGCTTTTGAACAGATTCTGGAAGAGAAAATACCAGGAGTTCACCGGAAGGTAAGATATATTTATGATACCTATGGTTTCCCAGTGGCAAAAATGATCCGGAGTCCTCTGGCCGCAGATGTGGTTTATTTACTTATGAAACCGATGGAATGGTGTTTTCTGGCTGTCATTTATGCCTGTGATACAAAACCGGAAAACCGCATTGCCCTCCAGTATCTTCCACAGACCAGGAGGGGAAAATCTTGATAAAATCATAAGAAATTATCTGTTCCAGTGTGTTATACTGTAGAAGGAATGGAGGTCGCTATGTCAGAGCATATTTTGATCGTGGATGATGAAAAAGAGATCGCAGATCTTCTGGAAGTATATCTTAAAAATGAGGGGTATCAGGTACACAAATTTTATCATGGAAAGGGAGCGCTTGAGTGCCTTAATAACACAAAAATTGATCTGGCGCTTTTAGATATCATGCTCCCAGATATTGATGGATTTACATTGTGCCAGGAAATTCGCCAAAAGTGGTTTTTCCCTGTTATCATGCTGACGGCAAAGGCAGAGGATGGAGACAAGATCATGGGGATTACGCTGGGAGCTGATGATTATATTACCAAACCTTTCAATCCCCTGGAAGTAACAGCAAGGGTGAGGGCACAGCTCAGGCGGGTAAATATGTATAATACGAGGCAAACAGAAGAGGATCTGGATTATTTTAATATTGACGGACTTGAAGTAAATGGAAAAAATCACGTCTGCCTGTTGTATGGAACCGAGATTTCCCTGACCCCGCTGGAGTTTTCGATCCTTTTCTATCTCTGCCAGCGGAGAGGAAATGTGGTCAGTGCAGAAGAGCTGTTTGAGGCAGTATGGGGAGAACGATATCTGGACAGCAATAATACTGTAATGACTCACATCGCAAAGCTTCGGGAGAAATTGAAAGAAAATGCAAGAAAACCTAAATTTATAAAAACTGTCTGGGGAGTTGGATATAAGATTGAGTGAACATTTTGATAAAAATAGAAAAATAAGAATGGAACTTACAGAGCAGCTGATGAGACGGTTTTATCTTCAGCTGCTGATCTATGCGATCCTTACGGCTTTGATGTTTGCGGTTGCCTATGCGGTTTGTTCCAGGCGGATCTGGTACGAAGATGATCCCTTTTGGCCATTGATCCATTTCATTCATGAACATTGGTTTGGATGTTTTATGATCTGTATTGTTGCTGGGTTTATTCTTTTTTCCTTTTGGAATTTCAGGCGGACGGTGTGGTACATGGAAGATATACTTGGTGCAGTAAATGGTATATACCGTGAAAAGGATGAACTGGTGGAACTTCCCCAGGAGCTGCATGAGGTAGAAAAGGAACTGAACCAGGTGATGCTGAATGTGCGTGCCAGCAGGGAAAAAGCGGAAGAGGCGGAACAGCGGAAAAATGATCTTATCATATATATGGCACATGATTTGAAAACGCCGCTTACTTCTGTGATCGGCTACCTTTCTCTTCTCGATGAAGAGCGGGATATCTCCGATGAACTGAAACAAAAGTATCTGGGTATTGCGCTGAAGAAATCCCAGCGTCTGGAAGAGCTTGTCAACGAGTTTTTTGAGATAACAAGATTTAATCTTTCTACTATGCCCCTGGAACTGTCCACTGTCAATCTGACCCGCATGCTGGAGCAGATATCTTATGAATTCATTTCTGTTTTTCAGGAAAAAGATCTCACCTATCATCTGGAGCTGGATCCGGAACTGAAACTTTTATGTGATATAGACAAGATGGAGCGGGTGTTTGATAATCTCTTAAAAAATGCGGTGAATTACAGCTATGAGGGAACGCAGATCCGCATTCTGGCTCACGCAGAGAAACAACAGGGCTCCGATGAAGAAAAGATTCATATACAGATCATCAATCATGGGAAAACGATACCAAAGGAAAAGCAAGAGCGGATCTTTGAACAATTTTTCCGGCTGGAGTCTTCCAGAGATTCGGGAACCGGCGGAGCTGGTCTTGGTCTTGCCATCGCCAGAGAGATCGTGGAACAGCACGGCGGGGAGCTGACCTGTGAAAGTGAGGATGAGCAGATCATCTTCCATATATGGATGACCTGTGGATGAAAGCCGTCCGCTTCCTCCGCACTCCAGGCATTCGCCTTTCATGCTCATTCCTCGGCGCGCCAAATGTCCGGGTCTGCGCCCATGCAAGCATGGCGCCGCCCCGTCCGCTTGGCTTTGCTTATGAAAGCAGCTGCTCCGTGCGCTGCACTTCCGCAGCCGCCTTCTGAATTTACGCGAAAGGCACAAGCCAAGCTGGAATGCTTGCATTCCAATTTGGCGCCGCCCGCGAACGTGGGAAACTCGCAAAGCGTGTTTCCCATCGTGCGCATTCCAGGCATTCGCCTTCCATGCTCATTCCTCGGCGCGCCAAATGTCCGGGTCTGCACCCATGCAGAGCATGGCGCCGCCCCGTCCGCTTGGCTTTGCTTTCATAAAAATAAGAAAATGTTAAGAATGATATAAGAAAACATTCAGATACTATGTATTGCGGAATAGTATAATTGTTTCAAAACAGTATCTGGAGGGAAGTTTATGTCAAAAGTGAATGTACGTTATTATCAAAGAAGGGCACGAAGAAGAAGGCTGCTGGTTTCGCGAACGATAAAGGTTATTTTTGTTCTGGCTGTGACAATTGGAATGCTTCTATTTTTAAGGCATATGTATCTGACAGAAGCGAAAGTATTGCTTGGCAAAGATGAAAAAGTGACACAGACCTTAAGCGATGAGGTGATTCCGGGGCAGATTCCCATGTTTTTTCAATATGACAGCCGGTGGAAGGATGAAAATTATGGGGATGGGACCATGGAATTTAATGGCTGCGGTCCCACCTGCTTGTCGATGGTGCTGTGTGGCTTAAACGGAACGGCAGAATATGATCCGGTAACCATTGCAAAACTGGCAGATACGAGAGGTTATTATGAAACCGGAGCGGGCTCTTCCTGGACATTGATGTCAGAATTGTCGGAAGAACTCGACCTGAAAGTTCATGAGGTGCGTTTTGACGAAAGTCATATCCGGCAGGAGCTTATGGAAAAGAGACCGATCATCTGTGTGGTGGGACCGGGAGATTTTACGACAACGGGACATTTTATTGTATTATGCGGGCTCGATTCGGATGGGAGAGTGATTGTCCATGATCCCAATAGTGAAGAGCGGAGCCGAAGACCATGGGAACTTGAAGAGCTGATGCCGCAGATAAAAAATCTATGGTCTTATAGTTGAGGGATATCTCGTTTTAGCTGGGGAATTAGCGGGAGAGAAGTTTTTTCACTGTTCAGCCAAGAAAGCCAGGTTGCGCCTGCGGCTACATCTCGCTTTGGCTGAGAAACTAACTAAGAGGAGAGAAGTTTTTTCACTGTTCAGCCAAGAAAGCCAGGTTGCGCCTGCGGCTACATCTCGCTTTGGCTGAGAAACTAACTAAGAGGAGAGAAGTTTTTTCACTGTTCAGCCAAGAAAGCCAGGTTGCGCCTGCGGCTAC